>NZ_JBHWDV010000027.1:91206-114041 GCF_042734445.1 Streptomyces sp. NPDC059649 | reverse complement strand
GCCTTGTTCGTGGACTGCTTCGCTTTACGTCCACGAACAAGGCCCCTCCGGCCCGTCCCCTCCCGTTGGGGGGAAGTTGAGGGCGGTGGGGGTGGGCGTCGGGGGTCCCTTAGGGCGGGGGCGAACAGATCCCGTAAGGGGTACGAGCGCCCCTTGCGGGCCTCAACTCGACGGGCCGGGGCGGTATTCCCGACACCGCACGACGCGAGAGACCGCACGACGCGAGGCACCGGGCGACGCGAGAGACCGCCGAACGACAACGCCCGCCCCCACTCACCCCTTCCACCCACCCACGGGAGGGGACAGACCGGAGGACGAAGTCTGTAGGGCTGTCACCGCACCCGACAAACAACCGCCCGCCGCCAGGCGCAACGGCGAGCGAGCCCAACGGCGGGACGGCCGACAACGTGCGGGGCGCCGCAAAGCGCAGCGGAACGGCGAGCAAGCCCCGCGGCGGGACGGCCAAGTACGTGGGGCGCGCCGCAAAGCGGCAACGGCGAGAAACCACCGCGGCGGGACGGCCAAGTACGTGGGGGATTGCCGGACCGGCAACGAACGTTGCCACTCGTGCCCGGCAGGGCGCATGGTCGGCTCATAACGTGACGTGCAGACGCACGGAAGACCTACCGGACGTGCTGGAGGGACAGAAGCGATGAGCGGCGACAACAACGGGCACCACCACGGTCACCACCTCGGCCACGGCCACCACCTCGGCCACGGCGATGACTTCGACTGGGCCGCGATGGCCGATCTGCTGGAGCTGGAGGGCGAGGTCCACAGCCCCTACGTGCGCCAGGCGTTCGAGGAGCTGAAGCAGCTGAGCCCGCGCCGCATCCTGGACATCGGCAGCGGCCCGGGGGTGGCCGCCTGCCGGCTCGCGGCGCTGTTCCCCGAGGCCGAGGTCACCGCGGTGGACGGCACTCCGGAGCTGCTGGCCCGGGCCCGGAAGCGGGCCGAGCGGCTCGGCGTACCGCTGCGGACCGAGCTGGCGGAATTCCCGGCGGGCCTCGCCGATCTGGGGCCGGCGGACCTGGTGTGGTCCGGGCAGGTCGTACACCACGTCGGCGACCAGCAGGACGCGCTGAACCGGCTGGCCCGTCTGCTCACCCCCGGCGGTGTCCTCGCCATCGTCGAGGGCGGTCTGCCGCCCCGCTGGCTGCCGCGCGACCTGGGCTTCGGCCGTCCCGGTCTGCAGGAACGCCTCGACGTCGCGACCGCGGCCCGCTTCAGCCGGATGCGGGCCGAACTGCCCGGCTCGGTGGCGGTGGTCGAGGACTGGCCGGGCATGCTGCGGGCCGCGGGGCTCACCGGCGCACGGAGCCGGACCTTCCTCGTGGACCGGCCGGCCCCGTTGACGGACGACACCCGGCAGTTCGTACGGCGGTCCCTGGAGCGTTTCCGGGAAACCCTCGCCGACCACCTGGACGCCGAGGACCTGGCGACCCTGGACCGGCTCCTCGACCCGGCCGACCCGGCGGGCGTCGACCGGCGCCCGGACCTGTTCCTGCTGACGGCGAAGACCGTGCATTACGCATCGTCGCCGGAGTGAGTGGGCGAGGGCGGTCGTCACCGGAGTGAGCCGGCGGGGGCGGTCGTCGCCGGAGTGAGCGGGCGGGGAGGGCAGAGCTGCCCGGCCGGTCGTGCGGACCGGCCGGGGTCGGCTTTCGACGCTCACTTCCCTGCGCTCACGGCACGAAGCGGATCTCCGGGTAGCGCGCCGACGGCCGGTCCAGCAGCCCGCCATCGCCCCGCCCGCGGAGCCACCGGTCGAAGAACGCCGAGAGGTACGCCCGCTGGGCCGCGACCGCCCGGGCCGGCCGCACCGACCCGATCATCTTCGTCACCTCGGCCGGGGACAGCCCCAGTTGCCGGGCGATCTGCGGGATCAGCGTCTCCGCGTCCGTGTACGTGGCGTGCCGGCTGCCGCGCAGCGTCAGATCCCGCAGCCAGGCGCCGTCCCTGCCCCTGCTGTGCTCCCAGACCGCGCCCCAGGAGGCCACCGTGTGGTGGGTGTCCCCGTCCATCCCCATCAGCAGCAACGGCCGGTCGACGCCGTCCCGGCCGACCGTCGACGGGTTCGAGGGGTCGTCGTCCCGCTGGGTGTAGCCCATCACCCCGTCCAGGTTGGCCGCGGCCCGGATCCGCCGGTCGTCGTGCAGGGTCTGCGCCGCGGTGAACCCGCCGGCCGACTGACCGAACATCCCCACCGCGCGCAGGTTCAGCGCCCCGCGCAGCCCGCGCGGCAATGGGGAGGCGCCCCGCCGCCCGCCCAACTCGTCGAGTACGAAACGGGTGTCGGCCACCCGCACCGCGCTGACCTTCCGCAGCAGTTCCGTCATCCGCCCGGCCTGCCGCGCCTTGGCCACCTCCGCCGGCATCACGCTCCGGGCCACCCGCCCGCCCGGGAACTCCACCGCGGGCGCCTCGTAGGTGTGGTCGAGGGTGACGACCACATAGCCGCGGGAGGCCAGTTCGTCGCAGAGCGTGCTGCCGAACCCGCGGGGATCGCCCGCGCCGGGGGAGTAGAGCACCACCGGCAGCCGCTGTCCGGGCCGCCGCGGCGCCACCGGCGCCCCCGTGCGCGCGGCGGTGCGAGTGGCCTGCCAGGCGACCTTCCCCGGCGGCACGTGCTCCGAGAAGCTGTTCATCCGGTCGAACGCGGCCGCCTCGCGCGGCGTCAGCTGCGCGGCGCGCGGGTACCGTCCGGCGCCCGCACCCGCCGGATACCGCACGCCGACCATCACCTCCCGGTACCGGTGCCCCGGCGTCCCGCCACCCCACGGATCGCGCCGCTGACGGTCGATCAGATGCAGGGCCACGGCGCCCACCTGATGACGGCCGGTGGGCGCGGGAAGGGTCAGGGGCACCGCCACAGGACTCCCGCCGGCACCGGCAGAGCGAGCCGACCCCGTCGCGGGTGCCTCCGCCGGCGCCGTCCCCGCCGTCGCGGCCACCCCGCCCGCCACCAGCGCCCCGCCCATCGCCAGGACCGCGACCGCCGCGCCCCACCGCGCCACCCGTCGCTCCGCACCCTCGCCCATCCCCAACTCCCCACCGGTCGCCGCCAGATCACCCGTACGCCCGGCCCGGTTCCCGGCCCGTCCGCACGCATCACCAGCGTCCCGAACCGGCCCGCCCGACTCGACCGTGCAGCCACGTCTCCTGGGGGTGGGGCTACCACGAACATCCCGTGGCCGGTGCCCGGGGCGCCTCGCCTCCCGGCGCCGGGTTACGGCACCTCGTAGCGCACCAGAGCGCGGGCGAACGGTTCGCCGGTGGCCTGTGCGTAGGCGATCCGCTCCCGTACCTCGGCGAGCGTGCGGGGCCGGTAACCGGGGCCGCCGCAACAGCTCTTATGGAATCGGACGCCGGCGTTCAGCAGCACCGAGAGCACCCGCCAGCCCGCGGTGTCACGGCGCTTCGGGGGCGCGAACGCGGAGCCGACGTGGATCAACGGCCGTGCGCAGCGCGGGCAGCGGCGCTCGTGGTCGCCTTCATAGGGCTGCTTGTAGGAGGCCCGGCAGGGGAGGCAGACGTAGGACGTCTTGGACCGGGTCGTGGTCTTGGTGTGCGACATGGTCCTGGTGTGCGACATGGCCGCGAGGCTAGCCCCGGAGGGTGGGACGAGCGACGGGTTTACGGTGCCCAGCTGCCGCTGTGCGACCGGCCCCCGTCGCCGGAACGGCCCTCGTTACGTGACCGGTTCCCCCGTCGCCGGCGCGGACTCTGAGGAAGCGGAGGAAGCGGAGGGAGTGGAGGGAGTGGAGGAAGCGGAAGGAGCAGAGGAAGCGGAGGCGGTGGTCGTCGGGCTCGTGGCCGGGAGGCTCCGGAGCAGGAGGCCGTAGCCGAGGGCCGCCACCGTGCCGACGGCTGCGCAGCCGGCCCAGAGGGTGTTCGCGCCGTAGTGGTCGATGACCGTGCCGCCGATCAGGGGGGCGGTCAGGGAGGCGATGGACCAGGACAGCGCGTACATGCCCTGGTAGCGGCCGCGGCCGTGCACGGGGGAGAGGCGTACCACCAGGCCCATCTGGGTGGGGGAGTTGATGATCTCGCCGAGTGTCCAGACGGCGACCGCGAGCGCGTACATGGCGACCGAGCCGGCCAGTGCGGTCAGCCCGAAGCCGTAGCCGGCGAGCAGCGCCGAGCCGACGAGGAGCGTCGCGGGGCTGCGGTGCTCGATGAAGCGGGTCACCGGGATCTGGAGGAGGACGATCAGGACGCCGTTGACCGCGATGACGGCGCCGAAGTCCGCGCTGGAGAAGCCGTCCCGGCCCATCGAGACCGGCATCGAGACGTAGGCCTGCTGGAAGAGCAGGGCCAGCAGGAGGTTGAGGCCGACGACGGTCATGAAGCGGCCGTCGCGCAGCACGGTCAGCATGGAGACCGGGGCGGTGGACGTGCCGTCGGCGGCGGGGTCCTGCGGGCCGGCCGGGGTGTCGGCGGCGGGCCGGGACTCGGGGAGCTTGCAGAAGACCACCAGCGCGCAGGTCAGCACCAGCGTCGACTCACCGAGGAAGAGGGCCAGATAGCCGTGCTGCGCGATGAGGCCGGCGGCGGTGGAGGAAACGGCGAAACCGAGGTTGATCGCCCAGTAGTTGAGGGAGTAGGCGCGCACCCGGTCCTCGGGGGCGACGATGTCGGCCATCATCGCCTGTACGGCCGGGCGGGAGGCGTTGGTCGCCATACCGACGACGCCGGCCACCACCGCGATGGCGACCGGGTCCTCCATGAAGCCGAGCAGCGCCACGGACACCGACGTCGACAGCTGCGCGATCAGCATCGTGGGCCGCCGCCCGAGCCGGTCGGTCAGCACCCCGGCGCCCACGGAGGAGATCACTCCGCCGAGCCCGTAGAGCGCGCCGACCAGGCCCGCGTACGAGGCGGAGTAGCCGCGCTCGACGGTGAGGTAGAGGGCCAGGAACGTGGCGACGAACGCGCCGAGCCGGTTGATCAGGGTGCTGGTCCATAGCCACCAGAACTGCCGCGGCAGGCCGGCGACGCTGTCGACGGCGGCCCGCCGGAGCCCGGACAACCGGCCCGGGCGGGACTCGTGTGGCGCAGTGGGCGTGGGCATGACAGTTAATTCCCCCGGGCGGTGTGCGGTGCGGTGCGGCGCCGTGCAATGGGTCGCGTGGTGCGCGCGTGAGGCGCGCGTGGCGGGTGCCTGCGTGGTGTGCGTGCGTGCGTGGTGAGTACGGGACGGTCGGCGACCGGCCCACCGTCAAATGTGTAAGTGGCGCCAGCCGCACGCGCAACCTACATACCACCCCGCCCCGCTCGCCAGTCATTTGACGAGAAGCGTCAAACGTCACGCAGAAGACCAGGTCGTGGACCCGCGCGAGGCGGCATCCGGAATTCGATTACGCTCGACGGCATGGCCGACGCACCGTACAAGCTGATCCTCCTCCGCCACGGCGAGAGCGAGTGGAACGCGAAGAACCTGTTCACCGGCTGGGTGGACGTCAACCTCAACGAGAAGGGCGAGAAGGAGGCGGTCCGCGGCGGAGAGCTGCTCACCGAGGCCGGCCTGCTCCCCGACGTCGTGCACACCTCCCTCCAGAAGCGCGCCATCCGCACCGCGCAGCTGGCCCTGGAGGCCGCCGACCGCCTCTGGATTCCCGTACACCGTTCGTGGCGCCTGAACGAGCGCCACTACGGCGCGCTGCAGGGCAAGGACAAGGCGCAGACCCTGGCCGAGTTCGGCGAGGAGCAGTTCATGCTCTGGCGCCGCTCGTACGACACCCCGCCGCCGCCGCTCGCCAACGACGCGGAGTTCTCGCAGTTCGACGACCCCCGCTACGCCTCGCTCCCGCCGGAGCTGCGCCCGCAGACCGAGTGCCTCAAGGACGTCGTCGTCCGCATGCTGCCCTACTGGTTCGACGGCATCGTCCCGGACCTGCTCGCCGGTAAGACGGTCCTGGTCGCCGCCCACGGCAACAGCCTGCGCGCCCTGGTCAAGCACCTCGACGGCATCTCCGACGCGGACATCGCCGGCCTGAACATCCCCACCGGCATCCCCCTCTCCTACGAGCTGGACGCCGACTTCCGCCCGGTCACCCCCGGCGGCACCTACCTCGACCCGGAGGCCGCCAAGGCCGCCATCGAGGCCGTGAAGAACCAGGGCAAGAAGAAGTAAGCCCCCCGGCTGCGAGCCCTCGGCTACGGGCCCCCTACCTGCGGTTTCCCGCGGGTAGGGGGCCCGTTCCGTTCAGACGCACGCCCCCAGGAACGCACGCACGCAAGGCGCTCGCCGTTCCGTTCAGACACGCTCGCCCGGCAGGTGGCGGGGGACGGCGACCAGGCCGTAGAGGACCAGCAGGGACATGGCCATGACGAAGATCGACCAGTAGGGGAACGTCGACAGGAAGATCAGCTGGCCGACGAGGCAGGCGGAGGCCAGCACGATGCCGGTGATCCGTGCGGCCCGCACGCCGAGGAACACGCCCAGGCTCGCCAGGATCTGGGCGACGCCGATGATGATCCACACCCACCCCCAGAAGGTGAAGTTGAAGATCAGCAGGCGGTTGCCGTGGTTGGCGGTCGTGGCGTAGTAGCCGTGGTCGAGCAGGGCGACGAAGCCGTTGATGATGTCGAACAGGCCGCTCAGCATCAGCAGGAGGCCGGCGAACGCGACCCAGTGGGACCGTTCGGCGGGCGGCACGGGACGGCTCTCCGGTGTGTGCGGACTCGACTGCATACGCCCCATCTCGCCGGGTGGGGGACGGCGGCGCAACCGGCGGCGGGCCGTTGGAGCGAGGTGCGGGCGGGCTCCCGGGGGGACGTCCGGGAGGTGCGGAGGCAGCATGGAAGGGGGTGCCGGGGGAGGGGCAGGCAGTGTTCATCCGCAACGGGAAGGATGAGAGCGATGCCCAAGTTCATGGACATCCATCACAACATGAAGGGCCTCACGGCCGATCAGCTCAGAGAGGCGCACCAGGCGGACCTCGACATCCAGGGCGACGAGGGCGTGACGTTCGAGCACGCCTGGGCCGACACCGACTCCGGTGAGGTGTTCTGCCTGTCGGACGCGCCCTCGGCGGAGGCCGTCCAGCGCATCCACGAGCGCGCCGGGCACAAGGCGGACGAGGTCCACCAGCTGACACTCAGCGTGTGACCCGGGCGCTTTCGCCCACGGGCCGGATCGAGCCCACCAGTCGGATCGAGTCCGCCGGCCGGATCGAGCCCACCGGCCGGTCGAGCCCCTTGCCTGCGGTTCTCCGCCGGTAGGGGGCCTCGGTCACCACACGTCGAAGGTGATCCTGGCTTCGGCCTTTTCACCGCGGTCGTTCTTCACGGTGTACCAGATCACGTCGGTCCCTTTGAAGTTCTTGTCGGGCCTGTAACGGAGTCGCTCCCGGTTGGGGACGATCTGGATTTTGCCGTGCTTCGGTTTTTCCGCCTTTACGAAGTAGATCGGCTGCTTTCCCAGTGTCACGTCGCCCACCCTGACGTACGCTGCCGCGTTCTTGTGCACCCGAACATCCGTCGTGTAGGCGGTCAGCGGTACCGTCCTGATGCGGACTTCTACCTTGATCGTCTTTCCGTCGTCGAAGGATTCGGTCGGACTTGCTTTCAGAATCAGCGGTCGAGGGTTGTCCTCGTAATTCGTATACAGGGTTCTCCAGGTATCCCCGACGTCACGGACCTCATCGACGGGGCCGGAGTCGCGGGCGGGGCCGAAGACCGCAAAGTCGCCAGTCCCCACCTCGGATTCTTCGAGAATGCGTACCTGCATTCTCTCCCCGGGCTCCACCAGGAATTCGGAGTCCGTGCATTCTGCCCATCGGAGCGTGTCACCCTCCGGACACTCCTTGGTCTCGTCGGTCGGTGCCATCGCAGCCTGCGCGGTGGCTGTCCGCAAGGAAGAGCTCGGCTGGGCGGATGCCGCTACCGGGCTGAACGCAGGAATGGCCAGCAGGCCTGAGATGGCTGCCGCGGACAGGGCCCTTTTTCGCATGGCGCACCTCCAGTGGTGCAAGCCAAGAGCCGCTTCGCTCATCGTCTGTTATCGCAGCAGAAAGGCCGCCGCCGGGATGGCGCGTCGTCGTTCGTTCCGCAATCCCGCAGTGCTGTGCCGCCGGTGCCGGAGGCCGTGGCTGCCTTCCTGCTCTCCGGCGCGTCTGCATCGGTCGAGTCGGCATTCCGAACTCCGGCAGCCCGCGCCGTGTCTCGCACCATGCCCGTCGTACGGGGCCCGCCCGTACGCGGCTAAGAATCAGCCTACTGCTGGGAGGTCTGCCACCCAAGACCGCGGTGCTCGAAGCGTGAGTCCATGCTCACGCTTGGTCAGGAAATTCAGGTGCGCGGAGCCGGACGCATCGAGGAAATCCGGGAGTTGAGTGCGATTCGGAAACGGAAGACACCCCACGCAAAGAGCCCCGTCCGTAACGGACGGGGCCCTGTGCTCGAGCGTGCGGTGTGATGAGGGCCGTCAGCAGCCGCCGCCGCACTGGCAGGGGCCGCCCGACTGACAGCCGCAGCTGCAGCCGGGGCCGCAGCTGCACCCGGCGAGCAGCGGGAGCTGCGGGCGGTCGCCGGCCGCCGGGGTGTGCGGGGACGCGTGGTTCGGAGAGTCCGCCATGAGTGCCATGCATTGCCTCCTAGGGGTCACCTGAAGCCATTGCATGCCCGGGCGCCGAGGCGCGTCAACGGCGCGTCAACGGCGCGTGGAGGCACACCGCAACGGCGCACGGTGGCGCAGACGGGAGGCGTACCCGACGGCCCGCGGGCCTGCGCGCCCCCGGCCGGCCGGCAGCCCCACGCGCCCCGGCCGGCCGCACGGCCTACGCGCCCTCGACCGGCGTCGCCGGGGCGATCTCGTCGGCGTGCTCACCGGTGACGAGGTAGACCACCCGCTTGGCGACGGACACCGCGTGGTCCGCGAAGCGCTCGTAGTAGCGGCCGAGCAGGGTCACGTCCACGGCCGTCTCGATGCCGTGCTTCCAGCGGTCGTCCATCAGGTGCTGGAAGAGCGCGCGGTGCAGCAGGTCCATCGCGTCGTCGTCCTGCTCCAGCTGGAGCGCCAGGTCGACGTCCTTGGTGATGATGACCTCGGCCGCCTTCGCCATCAGGCGCTGCGCCAGCTGCCCCATCTCCAGGATGGTGGCGTGCAGATCGCGCGGCACGGCCGTCTCCGGGAAGCGCAGCCGGGCCAGCTTGGCCACGTGCTGGGCCAGGTCGCCGGAGCGCTCCAGGTCGGCGCTCATCCGCAGCGAGGTGACGACGATCCGCAGGTCGGTGGCGACCGGCTGCTGCCGTGCCAGCAGGGCGATCGCCCGGGCCTCCAGGTCACGCTGGAGGTCGTCGACCTTCTCGTCGCCGGCGATGACGTTCTCGGCCAGCTTCAGGTCCGCGTCGAGTATCGCCGTGGTGGCGCGCCCGATCGCGGAGCCGACGAGCCGGGCCATTTCGACCAGGCCCTCGCCGATCGAATCCAGCTCCTCGTGGTACGCGTCCCGCATCTGTGTCCTTCTCTCGCGTCGAGTGTCGTGTGTCGCGTGGGTGGGGGGAGTGCGGCGGTGGGTCCGGGGGGGGTCCGGTGTCCACGCTCTCACGGTCGGTCTCCGCGCGGGCCGTCTCCCGGGCGGCACCGGCCCGTCACCGGACCGCACCTTCACCCTGCGGCCGGATCGCGACCTGCGGTGCCACCGGGGGTGAACCGGTGCCGACGCCAAGGTGAACTCTGGGCGACCGGCCACCGCCTCCGGGGCGGCCACCCGCCCGGCGCCGGCGGACGGAGTGAACCCGTGCGGACGCCACGGTGAACTCTGGGCGACGGCTGTCCGAGCAGCGGCTCGCGAGTCTGGGGGAGTGTCGGACCCGGCACATACTCTGGAGTCATGAACGTGGATGCGGCCGTCGCCGCGATGGCAGCGATCGCCGGGCTGTGCACCGGCGTCTTCGCCATGCTGGCGTTCCGCTGGAGCGAGCGCGACCAGGCCACGCCCACCCGCTCCTCGCTCCACACGGACGCGGTGCTGCCGCCCGGTGTCGACACCGTCCTGTCGGTCCTCCGCTCCTCCGCCGTGGTCCTCGACGAGGCCGACGCGGTCGTCAAGGCCAGCTCCGCGGCGTACGCGCTCGGGCTGGTCCGCGGCGGCAAGCTCGCCGTCGAGCCGATGATGCAGATGGCCCGGGACACCCGCAGGGACGGCGAGATACGCCAGGTCGAGCTGGACCTCCCGCGCCGGGGCACCGGCCGCGGCGAGGCGCTCGCGGTCTCCGCCCGGGTCGCCCCGCTCGGCTCCCGGCTCGTCCTGCTGCTGGTCGAGGACCTCACCGAGGCCCGCCGCATAGAGGCGGTCCGCCGGGACTTCGTCGCCAATGTCAGCCATGAGCTCAAGACCCCGGTCGGCGCGCTGTCGCTGCTCTCCGAGGCCGTGATGGACGCCAGCGACGACCCCGAGGCGGTCACCCGCTTCGCCGGCCGGATGCAGAACGAGGCCACCCGCCTGACCAACCTCGTCCAGGAGCTGATCGACCTCTCCCGGGTGCAGAACGACGACCCGCTGGAGGACGCCGAGCCGGTCCCCGTCGAGGAGCTGGTCGCCGAGGCGATCGACCGCTGCCGCCAGCAGGCCGGCGCCAAGCAGATCACCATGGCCTCCGGAGGGATCGCCGACCTGAGCGTCTGGGGCAACCGCGGCCAGCTCGCCGCGGCCCTGGGCAACCTCGTCGAGAACGCCGTCAACTACTCCCCGGCCCGCACCCGGGTCGGGATCGCCGGCCGGCGGATCTCCGCGCCCGGTGGCGACCTGATCGAGATCGCCGTGACCGACCAGGGCATCGGGATATCCGAAAAGGACCGGGACCGCATCTTCGAGCGGTTCTACCGCGTGGACCCGGCGCGCTCCCGCGCCACCGGCGGGACCGGACTCGGCCTCGCCATCGTCAAGCACGTGGCCGCCTCGCACGGCGGGGAGGTCACGGTGTGGAGCGCTGAGGGACAGGGCTCCACCTTCACCCTGCGTCTCCCGGAAGCCGGGGCCGTACGCGACCGCGAACGGCCCGACGACCTCTCCGCGGAGGGCCTCGACGACGAGGACCGCCCGTACGAGACCTTCAACGATCCGCTCCCTGCTCACCCAGCCCCGGAGGTCCTTCCGTGACCCGAGTGCTTGTCGTCGAGGACGAGGAATCGTTCAGCGATGCACTGTCGTACATGCTCCGCAAGGAGGGTTTCGAGGTCGCCATCGCGGCTACGGGCCCTGACGGTCTGGACGAGTTCGAGCGCAACGGCGCCGATCTCGTCCTGCTGGACCTGATGCTGCCCGGCCTGCCCGGCACCGAGGTCTGCCGCCAGCTGCGCGGCCGCTCCAACGTCCCGGTCATCATGGTGACCGCCAAGGACAGCGAGATCGACAAGGTCGTCGGCCTGGAGATAGGAGCCGACGACTACGTCACCAAGCCCTTCTCCTCCCGCGAACTGGTCGCCCGCATCCGCGCCGTGCTGCGCCGCCGTGGCGAGCCGGAGGAGGTCACCCCGCAGGCCCTGGAGGCCGGCCCGGTCCGGATGGACGTGGACCGCCACGTCGTCACGGTCTCCGGCGGCAAGGTCGACCTCCCCCTGAAGGAGTTCGACCTCCTGGAGATGCTGCTGCGCAACGCGGGCCGGGTGCTGACCCGCATGCAGCTGATCGACCGGGTCTGGGGCGCCGACTACGTGGGCGACACCAAGACCCTCGACGTGCACGTCAAGCGCCTGCGGGCGAAGATCGAGCCCGACCCGGGCGCGCCGCGCTACCTCGTCACGGTCCGCGGGCTGGGCTACAAGTTCGAGCCGTAGAGTCACCCTCTCCGGGACGCCGGCGCGCCGCCGCCGCAGGCAGGTGCGCGGCGGCGGCGCGCCGGAGTACATGTCAGGGGCGCCCATCCGGGGGGATGGACGCCCCTGACACGTGGTCCGGGCCCTCGCGGGCGGTGGCTCAGTGCGCGCCGTGCACCGAGGCCGACGGCTTGGGCGAGATCGAGCTCGCACCGGCCTTGGGCTTGCCGGACTCCGAAGGCGAGGCCGACTCGGACGGCGAGGCGGAGCCGGACGGCTGCGGCACCTCGGCCGGCCCGTAGCCCTGGAAGTAGCTCTTCGCCGGGACGACGAAGGCGCCCAGCTTCACCTTGCCGGCGGAGCTGAAGCTGAACGTCAGCGGCTGGATGTTGCCGTCCTGGACGGCTTCCCGGCCGCTGGCGAGCACGGCGGAGGCGTTGCCCTGGCCGCCGATCACGACGGACCCGCCGGCCGGCACGGTGATCGCGCCCGCGGAGCCGCCGGCCGGCGTCAGCTTGGCCGACTGGCCGGTGCCGTCGACGGAGACGGCGGTCAGCTTCTGGTCCTTCGCACCGTTGTTGAACACCGTCGCGGTGACCACGGCCGGGCCCTTGGCGTTCAGGTCGGGCTGGGTGACCACAGAGGCGTTCTGGATCTTGATGTCGCCCGCGGAGGTCGCGGCGTTGTCCGGCTTGACCTGCAGCGTCTGGGCGTCGTTCCCGGCCCCGCAGGCGGACAGCGAGGCGATCGAGAGCGAAAGGACGGTGGCGGCGAGGACGCCGCGTCGAAGGCTGCGGCTCACGGCGGCGGCATCTCCTTGACGAGCTACGGCGGCCGAACGTTCGTGCCCGGTCGCGGATGGACGGCTGGGGCGGGCCTGCGTACGCGTCATGGCGACGGGCACGTAAAGCCGCCCTAAGGGTGTGTCAGCGCCGCTAGGTTACCGAGCCGTCCCCGCGCCGCCGCACCCGACCCGCCCCCAGCGGGATCACGGGCCCCCGGCGCGCCCGCGGCCCGGGGAAAGCCGGCCGTGGTCCCGGGCCCCCGGCCGGTGGGGACGGGGAAATCCGCAGCTGGCTGCGCGGAACATCCGCGGAGGGGTGGAACACCGCGACAACCACCATGAACGGACACCGACAACTCGCCGGAATATCCCGGGCCCCGTTCGGGTGCCCGGCCCGTCGAATCCCACCCGCTTTCCCCGGCCGAAAAGGAGTATTCGAAGGGAATGTGAAGGCCCCGGAGAATTGATCACACTGTTCGGCCGCCGGGCGGTGATCAATTCGGGAATCGGTCGTGAGGGCCCGTGAGCAGCCGAACGGAGTAGCGGAACTCGCTCATGCGGATCCGTGCAAAACGGGACTTTCGGCCTGTCGATCAAGGCCTTCCGGGCGTGTGACGGGCACGTTTCCGCCCACCCGAGAAGCCCCTCCGACCTGCGAATACCCGCATCCCGGACCCCCTCGCAGCACGTCCCGGCCGCTGTTGTCAAGCCCCGAGATATGCCCTGACCTGCGAAAACGCCATTCAGAACGGCCCGTTCCCGTGTTAGCATGGATAGCCACGGAAGGGGTACCTGTCACATGACGTTCAAGGTTGGCGACACCGTGGTCTATCCCCATCACGGGGCCGCGCTGATCGAGGCCATCGAAACTCGCCAGATCAAAGGCGTGGACAAGACCTACTTGGTGCTGAAGGTCGCCCAGGGCGACTTGACTGTTCGTGTGCCAGCGGACAATGCGGAGTTCGTCGGCGTACGCGACGTGGTTGGTCAGGACGGGCTGGACCGGGTCTTCGAGGTGCTGCGCGCACCGTATGCCGAAGAGCCCACGAACTGGTCCCGTCGCTACAAGGCAAATCTTGAGAAGCTCGCTTCCGGCGATGTGATCAAGGTCGCCGAGGTCGTACGTGACCTGTGGCGGCGTGAGCGGGAGCGTGGACTCTCCGCAGGTGAGAAGCGCATGCTCGCCAAGGCCCGCCAGATCCTGGTGAGCGAGCTGGCCCTCGCCGAGAACACCAACGAAGACAAGGCCGAGGCCCTGCTCGACGAGGTCCTCGCGTCCTGACGACGCTGTCCGGCGCCCCGCCGACGCAGCGACGAGCGACGTAGCAATGCCGCGGTGCCCGATGACGACCGTCTCCTGTGGAGGGTCTGTTGCCGGGCGCTGCGGCATATCTGGCTGTGTGACCTTGCAGGGAACTTGCTGTGAACTGGCTGGGAACGCCGTCACGGACGCGAACGCTGCGCCAGACGACGCTGCGATGGACGGCCGGGACGAACGGCTGTGAAAAGCGGCGCCGACCGTGAAAGCCGGGCCGCCGACCGGACGCCGAGCCCATCAGGCGGGCCGGCCCCGGGCAGCTGCCCCGACCGATGTCACGGAAGGGTCCGGTCAAGGCGTCGCACCCGGCACTCCCCGCTCTCACGGGCAGGGTGTCCTCCCAGGCCATACCCACCTCGTCCGAGGAAACAAACCTGTCTGCCCCAATTCCGGGCTCGCCCCGGACTCCGGAGCCATCGATGTCAGATCCCTCCCGCCCGATCCGCACCGCCGTGGTGATCCCGGCCGCCGGCCGTGGTGTCCGGCTCGGTCCCGGCACCCCGAAGGCGCTGCGCACGCTGGGCGGCACCCCGATGCTGGTGCACGCCGTCCGCGCGATGGCCGCCTCCCGCGCCGTCTCCCACATCGTCGTGGTCGCCCCGTCCGACGGCGCCACCGAGGTCGACCGGCTGCTGCACGAGTACCCGCTCGCCGACCGCACCGAGCTCGTCGTCGTTCCCGGCGGGCGGACCCGCCAGGAATCCGTACGCCTCGGCCTGGCCGCGCTGCCCGAGGGCATCGACGTGGTCCTGGTGCACGACGCGGCGCGCCCGCTCGTCCCGGTCGACACGGTCGACACGGTGATCGCGGCGGTACGCGCCGGAGCGCCCGCCGTCGTCCCCGCGCTGCCGCTCGCCGACACCGTCAAGCAGGTCGAGCCGCAGCCCCAGGGCGCCCCGGAGCCGGTCGTCGGCACTCCCGAGCGGTCCCTGCTGCGCGCCGTACAGACGCCGCAGGGCTTCGACCTGGAGACCCTGCGCAAGGCCCATGACACCGTCGTGGAGGGGGAGGGCGCCACCGATGACGCGGGGCTGGTGGAACGGCTCGGCGTACCGGTCGTGGTCGTCCCCGGCCACGAGGAGGCGTTCAAGGTGACCCGGCCGCTGGACCTGGTCCTGGCCGAGGCCGTACTCGCCCGGAGGAGGGCCACCGATGGCTACGTCTGAGCAGATCCCCGCCGGTCCGCTCGTCCCGCTCGTGGGCATCGGCACCGACGTGCACGCCTTTGAACAGGGCCGTGAGCTGTGGTGCGCCGGGCTCCTGTGGGACGCCGCGGAGAGCGACGGCTACGGGCTGGCCGGCCACAGCGACGGCGACGTGGCCGCGCACGCCGCCTGCGACGCGCTGTTCTCGGCGGCCGGCGTCGGCGACCTGGGCGCGCACTTCGGGACGAGCCGTCCCGAGTGGTCCGGCGCCTCCGGGGTGACCCTGCTGGCCGAGGCCGCCCGGATCGTCCGCGCCGAGGGCTTCACCATCGGCAACGTGGCGGTGCAGGTGATCGGCGTCCGCCCGAAGGTCGGCAAGCGGCGCGACGAGGCGCAGAAGGCGCTCTCGGCGGCCGTCGGCGCGCCGGTCTCGGTCTCCGGGACCACCTCGGACGGGCTGGGGCTGACCGGCCGCGCCGAGGGCCTGGCGGCGGTCGCCACGGCCCTGGTCTTCCGTACGGCGTAAGGGCCTGGTGACGGCCTCCCGCGGCGCCACCCGGTCCGACCGGCCCCACCGCGGCCGGTCGGACCGGCGGCGGCCGGCGGGAATGCCGGGCGGCGCACGGGTGTTGAGGCAGGATCGGGGTACTCGTGTCCCTCGGAACGGCCCGCAGGAAGGACCCCTCGTGACTGCCACCCTGTCCGACGACCTCAAGCAGCTCCTCGACACCCCGGTCTTCGTGACCGTGGCGACGATCCAGCCCGACGGCAGTCCCCAGGTCTCGCCGGTGTGGGTGAAGCGGGACGGTGACGACCTGCTGATCTCGACGACCGTCGGCCGCCGCAAGGAGGCCAACCTCCGCCGGGACCCGCGCGTCTCGGTCGTCGTCCAGCCCTTCGACGCCCCGTACACCTACGCCGAGGTCCGCGGCGAGGCCTCGCTGACGACGGACGGCGGGCAGGAGCTGATCGACGAGCTGTCGCTGAAGTACACCGGCAAGCCCTACGCCGAGTTCAACCCGGAGGCGGGCAAGGACGCCGAGCGGGTGGTGGTCCGGATCACGCCGCGCAAGGTGGTCGGCAGTATCTGACGCCGCCCCGGGGTGACGGAAGCGCCCGCGGGCGGCCTTCACTTCAGGCTTTACTTCCGGCAAATCGGAAGGATATGACGGTTCTGTGTCCCCGTGGCCGATGCGTCGCGGGGCACTGCCGGGTTCCGACTACCCTGGTTCCGTGACGATTCGCCTGTACGACACCAGCGCCCGGCAGATTCGCGACTTCACCCCGCTCACGCCGGGCTGCGTCTCGATCTACCTGTGTGGTGCGACCGTGCAGGCCGCGCCGCATATCGGGCACATCCGGTCGGGACTGAACTTCGACATCATGCGCCGCTGGTTCGCCCACCGCGGTTACGACGTGACGTTCGTCCGGAACGTCACGGACATCGACGACAAGATCATCGCGAAGTCGGCCGAACAGGGCCGCCCCTGGTGGTCGATCGGCTACGAGAACGAGGTCGCCTTCAACGAGGCGTACGACGCCCTCGGCTGCCTGCGTCCCACCTACGAACCGCGCGCGACCGGCCACATCCCCGAGATGATCGAGATGATGCGCAGCCTGATCGAGCGCGGCCACGCCTACGCCGCGGACGGCAACGTCTACTTCGACGTCAAGTCCTTCCCGGAGTATCTCCAGCTGTCCAACCAGGAGTTGGACAACCTCCTCCAGCCCTCCGGTGAGGGTGAGACCGGCAAGCGCGACACCCGCGACTTCGCCATGTGGAAGGCCGCCAAGGAGGGCGAGCCCAGCTGGGAGACGCCGTGGGGCCGCGGCCGTCCCGGCTGGCACCTGGAGTGCTCGGCGATGGCCCACAAGTACCTGGGCTCCGCCTTCGACATCCACGGCGGCGGCGTCGACCTCGTCTTCCCGCACCACGAGAACGAGATCGCGCAGGCCAAGGCGTACGGCGACGACTTCGCCGCCTACTGGTGCCACAACGCCTGGGTGACCATGAGCGGCGAGAAGATGTCCAAGTCGCTGGACAACTCCGTGCTGGTCTCGGACATGGTCAAGCGCTGGCGCCCGATCGTGCTGCGCTACTACCTCGGCACCCCGCACTACCGCTCGATGATCGAGTACAGCGAGGACGCGCTGCGCGAGGCCGAGTCGGCGTTCGCCCGGATCGAGGGGTTCGTCCAGCGGGCCGTCGAGAAGGCCGGTGTCGTCGAGCCCGCGGCCGAGGTCCCGCCGGCCTTCGCCGAGGCGATGGACGACGACCTGGGCGTCCCGCAGGCGCTGGCGATCGTGCACACCACCGTCCGGCAGGGCAACTCCGCGCTGACCGCCGACGACAAGGAATCGACCGTGGCCCGGCTCGCCGAGCTGCGCGCGATGCTCGGCGTGCTCGGCCTGGACCCGCTCGACGAGCGCTGGTCCGGCGGCGCCACCGACCGCGGCGAGGACCTGCACGGCGTCGTCGACTCCCTGGTCCGCCTCGTCCTCGACCAGCGGCAGTCGGCCCGCGCACGCAAGGACTACGCCACCGCCGACGCCATCCGCGACCAGCTCCAGCAGTCCGGCCTGGCCATCGAGGACACCCCGTCCGGGCCGCGCTGGTCGCTGTCCTGACCCCCGTCGCGCCCGTGGGCGGCCCCCCGGATTCGCCCTTCCCGGTGGACACGGGCGACACTCAATCCATACGTACGTACCCACTCCACGTCGCGAGACGTCGAGAGCAGTGAAGAAACAGGTGACCCATGGCCGGCAACAGCCAGCGCAGGAACCGCCGCACGTCCAACAAGAAGGGCGCCCAGGTCGGCAGTGGCGGTAAGCGGCGCCGGGGCCTGGAGGGCAAGGGCCCGACCCCGCCCGCCTCCGCACGCAAGGGACACGTCAAGAACCGCGTCGCCAACGCCAAGGCCAAGCAGGCCGCGGCGCGCCGCCCGGCCCCCCGCCGCGGCGGCGCCAAGGGCACCGCCGAGCTGGTCGTGGGCCGTAACCCGGTCGTCGAGGCACTGCGCGAGGGCGTGCCCGCCACGACGCTGTACGTGCAGCAGTTCATCGACAGCGACGAGCGGGTGCGCGAGGCGATCCAGCTCGCCACCGAGGGCGGGCTGAACCTCCTGGAGGCGCCGCGCCCCGAGCTGGACCGGATGACCAACGGCCTCAACCACCAGGGCCTGGTCGCCCAGATCCCGCCGTACGACTACGCGCACCCCGAGGACCTCTCCGCGGCCGCCTTCGACGCCGGTGAGGACCCGCTGATCGTCGCGCTCGACGGGGTCACCGACCCGCGCAACCTCGGCGCGGTGGTCCGCTCCGTCTCCGCCTTCGGCGGCCACGGCGTGGTCGTGCCGGAGCGCCGGGCCGCCGGGATGACGGCCGGCGCCTGGAAGACCTCCGCGGGCACCGCCGCCCGTACGCCGGTCGCGCGGGCCACCAACCTCACCCGCGCCCTGGAGTCGTACCAGAAGGCCGGCCTGACCGTCGTCGGCCTGGCCGCGGACGGTGAACTGGAGCTGCAGGACCTGGACGTCCTCGACGGCCCGGTCGTCATCGTCGTCGGCAGCGAGGGTAAGGGCCTGTCGCGGCTGGTCGGCGAGACCTGCGATGTGCGGGTGCGGATCCCGATGCCGGGCGGCGCGGAATCCCTGAACGCCGGTGTCGCGGCCGGCGTCGTCCTGTGGGAGGCGGCCCGCCGGCGCGCCTGATCGCCCGTGGCCCGGGGGCGCGTACGTGCGCGCGGCCCCCGGGGCCGGCGCCGGCGCGCCGCGCCCCCGGTGCCGGTCGCCCCACCCTGGTGCCGGTCGCCCCACCCTGGGGCACAACCTGACCCTCCGTGGGTCTTTTGGACGCTCACCCCGTATCCCGTGATCTTTTGACGGGTCTCGGACAGATCGACCCGGTCAAGGCAGTGTCTTAACCGCGGGTCACTCGGTTAGATGAGCGTGGACACCAGAACACCCCGCACGCCTACGGGGGGACGCTCGCCGGGCTTCGATGACGAGCCGGGCCTGAGCTCGGTCAAGGTGCCGTGCGATCCCGCGCAGGTCATCGTCAACCACGCCAGCTTCCGCGTACAGCTCGCCCCGCCCATGGCGGGTGACGCCATGGCCGACACCGCGCGCATCCCCGCCGTCCGGGCACCGTCCTCCGGTGCCAGACGCCGGGCACCCGTGGTGTGGAGCGGCCGCACCACACCGGGCGGTACGGCCGGCGCCACCACCCAACTCCTGCACGCGGTACGCAACGCGGGCATCGGCCTCGACGGCGGCCAGGGCGACGACGTCGGCACGACCCAGGTCCTGCCGCGGATCCGGCTCGACGAGTCCGCCCCCGCCCAGACCGTGATCGGCCAGCGCGGCCCCGTCGAATCCGACCGCACCCTGCTGCGCGGCGTACGCCCGGTCGGCAGCGCCTACGCCGACCACCACGGCGAGACCCCCTACCGCACCGCCTACGGCGGCCGCGGCCCCGCCGAGGACGCCTACGACGACGACCACTTCGAGGCCCGGGACCTCTACGACACCGGGTCCCGCCGTCGTGGCGCCGACACCGTCCGGCACGCCTACTACCCGGGCCGCCGGATGAACCTCGGCGTCGTCCTCCTCCCGCTGCGGATCTTCCTCGGCCTGATCTCCGTCTACGCGGGCATGGGCAAGCTCTGCGACCCCGTCTACTTCGACGGCGGGGAGCGCGGCTCGATGGTCACGTGGCTGCTGTCGCTCGACCCCTGGGCGCTCGCCGTACCGCTGCGCGACTTCGCCGTCTCGCACCCCGTGGGCGCCGGTCTGACCGTCGCCTTCCTCCAGGTCGTCGTCGGCGTCCTGACCATCTGCGGCCTGTGGCAGCGGCTCGCCGCGTCGATCGGCGCGCTGCTCTCCGCCGCACTGCTGATGACCGTCAGCTGGCGCACGGTCCCCGCCTACGACGCGCCGGACATCATCTACCTCGCCGCCTGGAGCCCGTTGATCATCGCGGGCGCCCCCGTCTACTCCATGGACGCCCGGCTGGCCGGCGAGGCGTGGCGGCGGCTCGGGCCCCGTGTGGAGGTCGCCGACCTGCGCCGCCGGGTGCTGCGCCGCGGCGCCATGATGACCACGATGGTGGCCGGGCTGACCCTGCTCATCGGCTCGCTGCTCGGCGGCGCCGTACGGTCCGCGACGGTCACGCCGGTGCCGCGGCCCGGTGAGCCCGCGATCAACAACCTGCCCGGCTCGCCGCTGCCCCGCCCCGGCAAGAACACCACCCGACCCGGCCGGCACCACGCAGGCAGCGGCGCCTCGCGCGCCGGCACGCCGTCCGCGGACGCCTCGCACAGGGCCCACAAGCCCCACCCGTCCGCATCGACGCCGGGCGTCGGCCGCTCGACGGGCAGCACCACCGGCCTCTCCCAGCAGCCCGGCGCGACCACCAGCGCCCCGCAGCAGACCGTCCCGACCCGTGCCCCCGCCCCGAGCCACGCCCCGTCCGCGGGCGGCACCGGCGGCGGCACGACCGGCACGGACTCCACGGGCTCGGCCAACTCCGGCGACTCCGGCGGCCGCGGCAGCACACTGGGCGGGTTGCTGGGCTGAGACTCGTACTGCCTCTGAGGGGCGTCCTGCGCCTGGGGCTTGTCCTGCTCCTCTTACGTTTTTCCCCACCTCCTACGTTTTTCCCCGCCGCCCACCCCCCTTCGGGGGGTGGGCGGGTGTATGTGGGGCGGTTTGGTAGTGGATCCGGTGGATCCGGTGGATCCGGTGAACGGTGGACCGATGGGGAGCCGGTGGGGTTCGGTGGGATCCAGTGGATCCGGTGGGAGCCGATTGTGTGGGGGCGCTGGGCAGCAGGTGGAACTGTTGACATGCGGGGCGGCGTAACTCTGCGTACGGCGCCGCAATCGCCGCGTACTGCCGTCAGGTGCGCGTACGCCGTGACGGTGAGCAGATTGGTCGACCCGCGGCCGTGAGGGCCACAGCGGCCGCTCAGGGGCTTTCATGCCCCGCAGGGGCACCGCTTGGGCACCGCTTGAGCGCGGTATGGGTCAGGGCGCGGCAGAGGGCGGGAGTCAGGGGCCGGAACAGGGGCGGAAGTCAGGGCATGTGCAGGGGCGGGAGTCAGGGCCTGGGGCAGGCCGTGGAGGTCCACGCACCAGGCCCTCAACGGCGGCCCTCAACGGCACTCAACGGCCTCAACGCCCCCGCGTGCTCAGCTCCTTGGCGGCCTCGGTGAGGTCCTTGGCCGTGTCGATGGCGCGCCAGTACGCGCCGTGCGGAAGCGGGTAGCCGGCCAGTCGGCGTTCGCGGGCGAGGCGGGGGAAGGTCATGCGCTCGTGGTCGCCGCGTACCGGCAGCAGCTCCGTGAAGGATGCGGAGAAGACGTAGACGCCGGCGTTGATGAGGTACGGGGAGGGCGGCGCCTCGATGAAGTCCAGTACGTGCCCGAACGCGTCGGTCTCCACGGCTCCCCAAGGGATACGGGGGCGGGCGAGCGCCAGTGTGGCCTCGGCGTCGCGTTCGTGGTGGAAGGCCGCCATCTCGCGCAGCGGGAAGCGGGTCCAGATGTCGCCGTTGGTGGCGTACCAGGGTTCGTCGGGGCGGGGCAGCGACCTGGCCGCGTACTTGAGGCCACCGCCGCGGCCCAGCGGCTCGGTCTCGACAACCGTGGTGACGCGCAAGGGGAGTTGGGCGTGGTCCAGCCAGTCCTGGAGCACTTCGGCGAGGTGGCCGCAGGAGATGACGACGTCCGTCACGCCCTCTTCGGCCAGCCAGTTCAGCTGATGGCCGATGATCGGGGTTCCGGTGCCGGGAATCTCGACCATCGGCTTGGGGCGGTCATCGGTGTACGGGCGGAGACGTGAGCCCTGGCCGCCGGCCAGGACCACGGCCTGCGTGGGGTACGAATGCTGGGCGCCTGTCATGGTTCGCACCCTATGGGGTGCGAGGAACGGTCAGTGGCTAAGCGGGGCGGAAACGGTCGCCGGGCGGTCACCGGGTGGCGGCGACGCCGACGGGCGGTCCCGCTGCCATGGTCGGTACCGGCGAACGGTCACTGAGCCCTGGTCAGGGTCGGTGGGCCCTGGTCGGTGTTGGTGGGCCCTGGTCAGTGTCGGCGTGGCGATCACTGGGCGGCCGCTACGCCGGTGGCGAAGGAGGTGTCGCAGACCGGGCGGGAGTAGGCCTGGGCGCGGTGCGCGGCACCGTACTTGGCGACCGCGGCGCGGCCGAGGTCACGGGCGATCGAGGCGCAGTGCCTGGCGAGCGAGGGGTGCTTGGCGGTCGCCTTCTGGAGGTCGGTGAGGGCGGCGCCGGGGTCCTTCTCCTGGAGCTCGACCAGGAGGCGCTTGCGCAGGGCCTCCTGCGGAGCGACCGGGTTGGCCTTGGTGGAGGCCTTGCCGGAGGACGCGGTCAGCATCTGGGAGTCGGTGGTCGTCGTCGTCCAGGGGACCCGGGTGACCGCGAGGGTCCCGGAGAGTACGAGGACGACGGGGAGGACGAGGGCGAGAGTTCTGCCGATGCGGCGGGCTGCGGAGTTCACGTCGTGATGGTAGCGAGGAGTGATGATTTGGCGACATTTGGTCACCTTATCGAGCGACGTAATGCCTCGTCGGTCCAGTAGTGATGTTGACGCACTGGTACGAAAAGCCCGTTCTGTCCCCGTCTTTCGAGACGTCGTACGGCGTCGTGCGGCGCCGTACGGCACTGCGAGACAGCCTCTTACGGCAGTGAACGCAGTGGTGGCGGTGCCGGGTTCTACCCTGGTCGACCATCTGGTCGCGGAACTCGCCGGGGCCGGCGTCTCCCACGTCTTCGGCGTCGGCGGCGCGAACATCGAGGACCTGTA
>NZ_JBHWDV010000027.1:0-91196 GCF_042734445.1 Streptomyces sp. NPDC059649 | reverse complement strand
ACTAAACGCCCTTTTTGACCCCTTTTTTCGTTCGGTGTTCGGGCGTGGTGGGGCGCCGTCCGCCACTGCTACACAGCCTCTACCGCCTTTTAACGGTGGGGGGGGGGGGGGGGGGGGGGGCCCCCCCCCCCCCCCCCCACCACTCACACGCACACCCGCCGCGCGTCACGGCTCAGGCGACGCGGTGCAGTCCGGTACCGCTGGCCCGGTACCGCTCAGTCGGACAGACGCTCCCCGGACGACGTCGAGAAGACATGCGTCTCGCCCGGCCGCGGCACGACGTGCAGCTGGGCGCCCTTCTCCGGCACCTGACGGCCGTTGACACGGACGACCAGGTCCTTGACCTCGCCGCCGACCTCCGCGGTGCCGTACACGTAGCCGTCGGCGCCCAACTCCTCGACGACGTTCACGGTGACGGCCAGACCGGCCGGGGCGTCCGCGCTCTCCTTGGACAGCGACTTCGCCGCGGCGCCGTTCTGCTCGACGATGTCGAAGTGCTCGGGGCGGACGCCCACGGTCACCGTGCGGTCACCCTTGTCGGCGGCCGCGCTCAGCGCCTCCCGGCTCACCGGTACGACGCTGTTGCCGAACTTGACCCCGCCGTCGGTGATCGGCACCTCGACGAGGTTCATCGCCGGCGAGCCGATGAACCCGGCCACGAAGAGGTTGGCCGGCCGGTCGTACATGTTCCGCGGCGAGTCGACCTGCTGGAGCAGCCCGTCCTTGAGGACCGCGACCCGGTCGCCCATGGTCATGGCCTCGACCTGGTCGTGGGTGACGTAGACCGTGGTGATCCCGAGCCGGCGCTGCAGCCCGGCGATCTGCGTACGCGTCTGCACGCGCAGCTTCGCGTCCAGGTTGGACAGCGGCTCGTCCATCAGGAAGACCTGCGGCTCCCGCACGATCGCCCGGCCCATCGCGACCCGCTGCCGCTGACCACCGGAGAGCGCCTTGGGCTTGCGCCCCAGGTACTCGGTGAGGTCGAGGATCTTCGCCGCGTCCTCGACCTTCTGCCGGATCTCGGCCTTCGGCACGCCGGCGATCTTGAGCGCGAAGCCCATGTTGTCGGCGACGGTCATGTGCGGGTAGAGCGCGTAGTTCTGGAACACCATGGCGATGTCCCGGTCCTTGGGCGGAAGATGGGTGACGTCGCGGTCCCCGATGCGGATGGCGCCCCCGTCGACGTCCTCCAGCCCCGCGAGCATGCGCAGGGAGGTGGACTTGCCGCATCCGGAGGGGCCGACCAGGACGAGGAATTCGCCGTCCTCGATGGCGATGTCCAACTTGTCGACGGCGGGCTTGTCGGAACCCGGGTAGATCCGGGTTGCCTGGTCGTAGGTGACCGTAGCCATGGTGAGAGTCCCTTCACCGGCAGGAACGTGCCGGACGATCCGAGTAAAAGGAGTGGTGTAGTCCACTGATGTGGACTTCCCCGTGACGCTACCTGTGCGGCCCCCTGGTGTCAGTAGTCCGTTCTCACAAATTAAGGAGCCCGGCACCCGGCCCGCCTGGGTACACTTCTTCCGGCACGCCTCCTTAGCTCAGCTGGTCAGAGCACCGCTCTTGTAAAGCGAAGGTCGTCGGTTCGAATCCGACAGGGGGCTCTTAGCTTGAACAGGGACGGAGCCCCGGGCCGGTTGGTGGCCTGGGGCTTCTGACATCTACGGATGACATCAACGCCGTCAGCGATCACTCACGAGCGATCCGCCGCTTCAGCAGCCGGTCCATGTGGCTGATCGCTTCCCGCTGTGTGTCCTGCGCCACATGCGTGTAGACGTCCATGGTCATGCTGATCTGGCTGTGCCCGAGGATCTCCATCAGCACGCGCGGAGCCACGCCGGCCGCGGTGAGCAGGGTGGCGCAGCCGTGCCGAGCGTCGTGCAGACGGATCGGGCGGAGGCCCGCCGAGGCGGTGAGCCGGGAGAAGGAGCGGTTCAGGTTCCGCGGCTCGATGGGTCGACCGGACCGGGTGGTGAAGACGAGGCCGGCTGGGGACAGCTCGGTGCCCCGCTTCTCTGCCTCGTGAGTCTGACGGAGCCTGTGCCAGCGGAGAGCGGCCAGGCAGATGAGGGGCAGCGGTACGGGGCGGATCTTCCCGGTCTTGGTGGTGTCCTGGTACAGCTCGCCGCCGATGCGTTGCACCTGGTTGCTGATCCGGATCACGCGGCCGTCGAGGTCCACGTCCGACCAGCGCAGCCCGAGGACCTCACCGCGGCGCAGGCCCATGGCGATGGCGAGGACGAAGGCGGCGTAGAGCGGATCGCGGCGGGCCTCTTCCAGGAACGTCAGCGTCTCGTCGAGCGTCCAGGGCGTGGTCTCGCGGCTGACGAACTTGGGGGCCTCTACGAGCGAGGCAACGTTGCGCGTGACCAACTCCTCCCGGGTGGCTGCCGTCAGAGCCGTACGGAGCACGCGGTGAGCTTCCTTGGCCGTCGCCGCGGAGGACTTGCGGGCCACGTCGGCGAGGAACACCCGGACGTGACGCGGGCCGAGGGTCTCCAATCGCTTCGTGCCGAGCAGGGGCACGAGGTAGAGCCGCACGTGCATCGCGTACTTGCTGTACGTGCTGCGCTTCCGGTTGGGCTTGATCACGTTGTCCAGCCAGTACGGCAGCCACTCGGCGAGCTTGGCGGAGCGGGTGGGGACGGGGACGCCGCTGTCGACCTTCGTCAGGAGTTCGCGCCGCTTCGTGTCGCACTCGGCCCAGGTCTTGCCGTAGGCGAACTTGCGGGCGCGGGTGCCATCGGGCTGGAGGACGTAGACGGCGGCCTGGTAGCGGCCGTCCTTGCGCTTGGTGATGGTGCCGGCACCGTTGGGGTTGCGCTTGCGCTGCTGTGCCATCAGGCGGCCTCCTCGATCCGGTCGCGGATGTAGTCGTGCAGGGCGCCTTCGGGGATGCGGCGGCAGCGGCCCTCGGTGATGGAGACGAGGCGCTTCGAGCGGATCAGGTCGTAGACCTTGGAGCGGCCGAACTTGAGCTGTGCCATGACCTCGGGCACGGTCAGCAACTGGCTGCTGTCGGTGGTCATGTCCAGTCCTCCTCGGCTAGGAGTTCGGCGCGGGCTTCGCGTGCGGTTTCGCGGCTGGTCTGGATGTCGCGGGCGATGGTGGCGGCGAGAGCGGATTCGCCGGGGGTGTGGCCGTGGCCGACGTACCGCCAGTCGGTCAGGACGAGGACGGTGTCCGGCTCCGGGGGTTCGAGGCCGACGGCTTCGCGTTCCTGGGCGGCGCGGAAGTCGGCACGGGCCGCGCGCAGCTCGCCGAGGGTGGTCGAGTAGTGGCGGGACTTCGAGGAGAAGTGGCCGCGGAAGCCGAGCATGTGCGCCCAGGCCCAGAGGCGGCGATCCGGGTAGAGGGGGTCCAGGGTCTTGCACGCGGTGATTAGGCGGCGGGTGTGGTCGGGGACCTGGTGGCGGTCCAGCTCGGAGAGTTCGCCGATGCGCCGGTCGAGGGTGCCGGTGGTCTCGGCGGCCTTGGTCGCGTACTTGGCCACGTAGGAGGCGACCGCCTGTTCGGTGATGTCGGAGCCGTCGCCGAAGGCTTTGACGGGCCGTACGTCGAGCTGTGTGCCCCAGTGGAAGGTTCGGGTGGGCTGGTCCCCGGAAGCCGGCGACGTGACCGAGGTGTAGGGGTGCGTGGCGGCGGCTCGGATCGCCTCGATCAGCAGGTCGACGCGCGCCCAATGCGGAGGCGGTGTTCCGGGCCCGTGCGGTCCGTCGATGCGGATCACCGCGTGGAAGTGAAGGGCGCCGCGCTTCTGGAACTCGGCGACCTTGCCGTAGGAGAGGCGGGCCGATTCCTTGAGGTCGCGTTGGGTGAGGCCAGCGCGGGCGGCCAGTTCGCGGCGGAGTCGGGTGGTGAAGCGTTGCCAGAGGTCGCCCGCGTGGTTGTTGAACAGGACGGCGGCGGCGTAGTCGTACGTCTCTGGGGTCAGCGCGGTGCCAAGCGCTGGATCGTCCGTGCGGTGTTGTGTCCCGCAGCGGCAGGCGCCTCGGTCGGGCCGGTTGTGCACGGGTCCGAAGGACGGCGCGGTGAGGGTGGCGAAGACGCGGGGGTGGTCTCGGACGGTGGCGGGGAGGTCGCGGCGGTCGTCTCCGGCCAGGCCGGCGCGGATGAGGTGGTAGGTGTCCCCGGCGTAGGTCCAGGCGCAGGCTGGGCAGCGGGAAGCGCGACGGTTGCCGCAGGCGAGGCGGAGGCGTCCGCCCGGTTCATCGGCGGTGGTGTAGCGGTGCAGGATCTCGCCGGACGTGCGGTCCTTGGTGACGGTCCAGCCGGTGAGGTGGATCGGGTCGGAGCAGCCGCCGGTGCGGTGGATCTGGTCGGCCCAGCGGTCGTAGTCGGGGGCCGAAGCCACCCTCAGCAGGTCGCCGAGGGTGATCGGGTCGAGGAGCGGAGCAGGCACGGGCGACCTCCCGCGTACGCGGGTGTGGTCGGTCATGATGGGGGTTCCTTCCGGATCTGTGGTTCGGACAGGAGCACGGCTCCCGGGCGGCGGATACTTGGCGGTTGAGGCCGCCCGGGGGCCGGTCAGTGGCGCGTGCGCCCGGAGGCGAGCAGCGAGCGGAGGACGACCGCGCAGACGGCGACGGACGCCCCGCTGATGGCGACCGCCAAGAGCATCGAGACCAGGACGGCGCCGGCGACCAGGACCACGGCTGTGCCACCGCCGACGAGGGCGAGCGCGGTGGTGGGCGTGAGCTGGACCGCACGGCGGGTGGAGGACTGGGCGACGGGGGTCGGCGGCGGGGTGTGCCGCACGATGGCGGTCGGTTTGACGGTGGGAGGAACGACGAGCCCGGTGGGCGTCGGGTTGGTTGGGACCTTGGGGCGCAACATGGCGGATCTCCCTTCCGTCGGCGTTACTTGACGGCGGTGTCGATGACGGGCGCGAGCAAGCTGTCGGCGAGTAGGTAGCCGCCGAGCAGGAGCACGGCCACAAGCCACCAGGGCGGGCGGATGAGCTTGAGCCCGAGGTAGCCGACGACAATCAGGGCGAGCCAGAGTGGAACGTTCACGGGTGTCTCCTCAGTCGGTCAGCGGAAGATGCAGCGATGGCTACGGGCGGCGAGCTGGGCGGCCGAGCGGCTGTTGAAGTCGGCCGACCAGCCGCAGCGGTCGGCGGTGCAGACGGCGGCGTGTTTGGTGCGGCCGTGGCGGTCGCGGTACGTGCCGATCTGTACGGGGCCGATCCGCATGAGGGAGTGGAAGTTGTCGCGGGCGGGCATGGTGGATCTCCTTCGCGATCAGGCGAGTTGGGCGGCGATGGCGTCAGCAAGCTGAGGTGGGACGCCGAGGCGGGTCCGCAGGGTGTCGGTATCGATCGGGTCGCCGGTACGGGCACGGTGTTCGTCGGCGACCTTGCGTGCGTGGTCGACGAGGGCGGCCGGGACAGGCCCAGGCGTGGGTGCAGGCCGGGGCGGTACGGCGCGTGGTTCAGCTGCGGGAACTTTGGCGATTTCCACTTCGGACGGACGGTCCGCAGGCTCAGCGGCCGCAGCCGCGACCGGCGCCGGTACGGGAGCAGGTGCAGGAGTCACGTCGGCCGGCGGAGCAGGATCGGCGGCTTCGGCTGCACTCCGCGTATGGGCCAGCAGGGTCCCGCCGAGGAAGGCGAGCGCCGGCCATCCGGCGATGCCGAAGCGGAGCCAGGCGGGCGGGTGCCGGAGGTCGAGGAACCCGGCGGTCGCGACATTGGCGCCGAGCGAGGCCACCAAGGCGACCACGAACCAGCACCAGGCGAGCCGGGAAGCACCGCCGCTGCGAAGCCGCCGCCAGGCCGCGACCAGCAGCAGGTCGACGCTGATCGGGTAGGCCCATGCCTTCCACCCGTCCTGCCCCGCAGCGGCTGCCAGGTCGTGGAGGTGGGCGAAGGAGAGCGCTCCGGCGATGACGGCTTGTACGAGGACGGCGTCCGGGCGGATGCGTCCCATGACGGTTCTCCTTCCGGAATCTGGCATGGAGGGGGTAGGGACCTGGCGCGTCGAGGTAGCGCCAGCCTTGGGAGAGGAAGGGTCAAGCAGTCGCGGTGGAAGCCTTGTTGAGCTTCAGAGCACCGGACGCCGACGAGCCGACAACCGGCCGGAAGGGCGCGAGTGCGGGTACGTCCGGCGTGCGGTCGGCGTACTTGTTGCAGAGGTTGACCGCCGCGCGAAGCGACGTGTGCGGGGCACGGATGCGGGACCAGCCACCGGTCGAGTCACCGGCGACCGCAATGCCGGGAGCGTCCGCGGGTATCTGGATGGCCGCAAGTACGGCGTCCGGGGAGATGTCGCCGAAGGCCATGTTGGCGCTGGTCTCGTCGTTGACGCGGTGCGCGGTGCGGCCGGTGAGCTGGGCCCGGAGCATCGTGATGCCCTTGCCGAGTTCGGAGCCGAAACGTTGGCCGCAGATCTCCAGGTAGATGCCGGCCGCACGGCCGAGCTGGGCCAGGCGGACGAGCGCGGTGATGATCCGGTCCCTGCGCTTCTCCTCCTCCTTGGAGGCGAAGAGCGCGAGTTCGGCCACCTCGTCCACCAGGACGACGACGGGAGGCGGCCGCAGGTCCGCGGCCAGGTCCCAGATGTCGGCGGCGATCTCCGCGTCCGGGACGTTCACGCTGATGCGCTGCTGTTCGCGGACGAGTTGATAGACGGACTCCATGTGCGACACCAGCGCTTCGAGCAGTTCGAGAGCGGTGTCCTGGTCGTCCGCGAGGGCGGAGAAGCGTTGAGCGAGCGGGAAGAGCTCGACCCCCTGCTTGCAGTCGATGCCGACGAGGGCGACGTCCTGGGCGGCGAGGCCGGCCACCAGGTTCCGTTGGTAGACGGACTTGCCCGACTCGGTGGCCCCGAGGGTGAGACCGTGCGGAACGGCCCGGTAGTCGCGGTAGTGGACCGCCCCGTCCTCGCGCAGGGCGACAGGCACACGCATCGGAGCGCGATCGATCTTGGCGGGCATCTGCACACGCCTGAGCACGTCGTAGCCGGTCATCCGCAGTTCGATCACACCGGAGCAGATCTCCCGTGCGGTGACGCTGTACATCCCGAAGGAGTGCCGTAGCCGATCGGCGGCCGCAGAGACGTCGAAAGCGTCCTGACCGGGACGGAGCTTGAGCCGCAGGACCAGCCCGGTACGAGTGGGCCGGAGGCGGAGGATGCGCGGTGCGCGCGGTTCAGGGGCCGGGCGGTCGGTCATGCGGGAGAGTGCGAGCCGCCAGCGCGAGGGCGGGACCGTCAGTCCACAGGCGTCCATGACCGAGGCGTAGCGGACTAAGACCCGCAGCGTGGCGAGGGTGACCCCGAAGGTCATCCAGTACCAGGCGGGGCGCCGCCACCGTAGTACGAGAGCGGTGGCGACGACCAGCAGGAGTACGACCGAGGCGCGGGCCATGATCAGGCTGCCTCGGCCTGCGAGCCGCCGCCGGCGAGCGAGGTGACCGCCACGGCGCGGAAGGCGATGCCGTGCCGCTTCTGCCCGTTGAACTCGTTCTCCCAGGGGCGGGCGATCAGGCCGGTGAGCGCCACCGGCACACCCATGCCCAGCTCACCGGAGACGCCGGTCTCGGGGACGGTGACGGAAAGGATCTCCACCTCGTCGTTGGCCGCGAACATCACGTCCACGGTCATCAGCTTCGCTCCGGTCTCGACGTCGAGGGCGACCTCACCGGTACGACGGTCCTTGATCTTGATCTGCGGCTGCTTCGCAACCATCACGGTGGCGGCGGAGGTGTCGACGGGGATCTGACGCACTACTGATCACTCCTCTATAGATGACGGACTCCGTCACTCATGTACATGAGTGACATGAAGAAGAGTGCCTGACTCCTATACATGAGTCAACCCGCCCGGACGAAGAAGTCTGGGCGGGCTGAGGGAAGTTGAGCGTGTGTCAGTCCGTGGCAGGGATGCGGTAGCTGAAAACGAACTGGTCAGCGGCCATGAGGGTGTCGCAGACCTCCACCACACGCCCCTCGGTCGTCAACGCCTCACGGACGAGATGAACGACGGGAGCACCAGGGCTGAGAGCCAGCTCGGACGCCTCCGCCTTCGATGCCGGCCGAGCCTGCAAGGTCTCCACGAACTCGGCGAACTCATGCCCGTGGTCTTCGAGTCGGGCGTAAATGCCACCGCCGCCGGGGTTCTCGGCGAAGAGCTGAGGGATGTCCTTCACGACGTCCCACGGCAGGTACGAGCTGGCCGTCTCGACCGGAGTGCCGTTACGGAAGTAGAGCCGCCGGCGAGCGAGGACCTGAGCACCGGGCTCGACTCCGAGGCGTTCGGCCACGTCCTCCGGGGCCTCCACGGGGCCGATGTACAGAACGCTGACCTTGGCCGTGGCTCCCGACTGCGCCGACTCCGCCAGATACGCAGCCTTGCCGCCCTGCCGGTGCGAGCGGCGGAAGCGGTCGGAGGAACGGTGCCGTACCGGCGGCCGGTCCTTCACGATCGAGCCCTTGCCGTGGCGGGTCTCCACCAGGCCGCTCGCGCGGACCTCCACCATCGCCTTCCGGATCGTGCCGCCCGCGACCCCATAGCGCTCGACCAGCTCCGATTCGCTCGGCACCATGTCGCCGGGCTTGAGAACGCCGGCCCTGATCTGCTGCACGATGTCGTCGGCGATCTGCACGTACCGAGGTACGGCCTTACCCCCTCCTACCGCGGTTCCCATCGTTCTCTCCAGCCTCCTATGCTCCTGTACATGAGTAACAGCGCCTCGGAAGCCCAGTCAACGCCACTCCACTCCGTGTCTGTGGCCGGGGTCGTGGTCCGCGAGGACGGCAAGCTCCTCACGATCCGGCGGGCCGACAACGGCGCTTGGGAGCTGCCGGGCGGAGTGCTCGAACTCAACGAAACCCCGGAAGCCGGCGTACGACGCGAGGTCTGGGAAGAAACGGGCATCCACATCGAGGTGGACGAGCTCACCGGGATCTACAAGAACATGACGCGAGGCATCGTCGCCTTGGTCTTCCGCTGCAAGCCGGTCGGCGGCGAGGAACGCACCTCCAGCGAGTCGACGGCAGTCACCTGGCTCACGCCTGACGAGGTAGCGGACTCCATGTCCGAGGTCTACGCAATCCGCTTCCTGGACGCCCTGGACGGAGCGGGCCCTCACGTGCGCAGCCATGACGGCAATCACCTGACACCGGCGCGATAGAACTTTCCCTACTTCATCAAGGCGGCTCACTCACGCTCGCCGCGCGCGGCCCGACCCCCGGCCGGGCCTGCGCTCCTGTCTCCGCCCCGCTTCAGCCCGACCGGCGCCCGTGCCGCGCACCGAGCAATCAGCCACCTGATGTCAGAGAAAGGGGTGCGTCGTGGCTGGGGCGGTCGGCTCCACGGCTTTAGGCAGCCACTTTGGGGCGAGCCTCTAAGATCATGGCCCCAACGTCGTGCTTTACCGGGCAGGTCCACAGACTGCCCGACGCGCCATCAGCTTACGGGGCCATGATCACTCGCCCCAAAGCAGCTCCAGCCCAAAGCCGTTCCGCCGCCCGCTTGGGGCCCGTGCCGAGGCGACACCCGTGGGGCCCGCGACACCTGCGAGGTGCCGCTACCCAGAAATTCAACTTGAACCGGGCCCCCCAAGTGAGCGTCCGAGGGGGATGGAAACCTCGCGCCCAGAAATATTCAGAGTGATCGCCTGTGCATCATGGGCTCCTGAATGGGACACCACATGCAACGAAGCCGTAGCGGATGGCGGTACACCCTTAACTGCTTCTCCGCGATGATAGATGCCTGTTACTCGCCCATGTACGTATTCTTCTGCATCCGTGACTAGTGCCGGACGAAAGTCACCGGCATAAAGACGGTGCGAGGTTAGATTCTGCACCTTCAGCTTGATGGAAAGGAGGTCACCATCACGATTTGACTGCTGATAGCGCACCCTCACGCTGCCACCACCAAGAGCGATAGTGTGCGGCCGATGGAACGGATCATCAGTCTCGGCATTCACACTTCCTTGATCTCCAGCATTCCCACCACTAATCATGACACCACCTAAAGTGCAACGAGCCACGCTACGATTTGAACAATTACCAGAACCGCAGAAATTTGGTACATCTTTTCCAGCCTAGCCACCCTCTTATCATTACTGAGATATTTCTTTGAGGCAGCCTTCGTGCATCTATCGAGCACATAGTTCATCGATTTCCCTGTGACCGCCAAGGGTTTCACCGCAGGGTCGTTTTTACTCACCCATTTTTCAATTACGTATGTACCGTCTATTCGGGCTTGCCACCACCGCCAAGGCCACAGGACAAGCAACGTGGCTATGCAAGACAATGCGAGCGCCACTATGGCACACCAAATAGCCGGTCCATGCAGCCCATTCTTCTTTAGGGTTTCTCCCCCGAGTAGTGTCGCAACTAGCGAAGTGACAGCGAAAAGGGTGGCCGATCGCGAGCGGAGAGCATCCAAAGCTGCCGCCTGCATATCGAGGCTGCGCATCTCTGCTTTGTAGGCCAGATCCAAGCGAGGGTCCAGCGCCAGATGAGTGCTACTGGTCTTATTCCGTCGGAATCTTGGCTTCATCGAGGCTCCCAGACTCCGCGTGGTGCAGCAGGCGGAGCGAAGATCAGATAGCTCTTAGCGGCCCGGCCACAGTCTTGCAATGACGAGAGTAGCCTGCCACTCAGCACGGCGATAGGATGCTCCATTCGGAGTAGCAGCAAGTCCCGCGGAGCATCCTCTTGAATGAGCGGCCCGATGCGAGCGAAGAGACCCAGCGCCGGGCAGAAATGACGCCAGGTCGCCGCTGGATCGTCAAGCGAAGCAAGCGCACGGATGACACAGTAAACATTCACCCGAATGCTTGTCAGAGCATGCAATATCTGCGAACTTAGCGGACGCTGGATCCCGCGCATCTCCTTACCGCCTTGGGAGGTGGAGTGCTGCGCCTCATCGGCAGGAATGAAAGCGGGTTCACAGAATGTCCGTAAGGCTTCCAATTCCCCGTCACAAGTCGAAATCTGCAAGCTGCTCCGATAAGATCTCTGCGATCATCGACACCGCAGCCAGTGCAGCCCGAACCCCCCAAGCCATATATCTGGATGAGACAAGAGAAATAATAGATAAAGCTGCCTGTCGCTTGCAGAAGTTGGAGACGGGGCAAAGCCCAAGGGAGATGGAGCATCAGATCAGAGAAGAGGTTGAGGTTATGACGTTGAGAGCGCGGTCCGAGGCGGCACGATGGCGCGCAGAAGCGCGACAGGCCGAGCTAGATGCAAGAATGCTCCAGCGCGAAAGAGACGAACAGTCTCGGAAATTGGACGAGCTTCACCTCAACAATCAGAAGTTGATTGCAGAGGTCAGCGATTCGGATCTGAAGAAAACAATGATTCTTCAGCAAAGGCTCCTTGATTTGATGCGTCAGCGCAGCAATAGTGCGCGCACGGCTCTCGAAGTTGTTGAATCACTTGACGCTCCTTTCCGTGACATGTTTGCGAAGCAGAGCGACGCCGCAGCCCGGAAAATTTCACGCATCAAGTGGGAATTCTCTTTCTCGCACTTCCTTCGAGTTGCATTTAAATTCCTTGTCGGTTTCTGCGTTCTCGGCCTCCTTGTTGATGCGGCCAGTGGATTCTTTCACCTAGGGCTCTTTTGGGGTCTGCTGGTAGCAGTTGTGGCGTTCATAGTTGGAGAGCTCTATGTCGGTCGCATTAGTGACTCAATCGACGAGAAGTATTGCACTCGACGGCTCCGCCAAAGCGTTATTTGCAAAGTGGCCATCTTTGAGGCGAACTGGCGAGTTTCCGAAATCTCCATGAGAGCTATAAAGGAAAGGGAGGTGCGGGCTGCAACCTGAGCGCGGCTGGCATGTGTAGCCTCAATTGCATCAATTCCGGGAATTTTTTCCGGCTATCAATCGGGGGACTGTTAGGCCAGCACCGCTCCGCGTGCTGCACGCAATGTTCGACGAGGAGCCACGGCCTACCTACCCCCAGTCCTGCCGCGTGGTCTCGGCCTGCGACAGTCGGTACGTCTAGTGGAGGTGGTCGGACGGGCTGTGCGGCGTCCTGGAACCCTGCCCATACCTGAAGCTCTTCACCGACTGACATCCACGTCTGACATCAACGACGGGAGATATGGGCACATCGGAGCGGCCTATCACGGCCATATCGTCGTGTAGGCACCACGCGTCGCCTAACTATCGATCGAACCCCTAAAAGCGGTGGTTAGCCCGCCGTGCTGTACAGCAGCGAAGTACAGCAACTACGGTGATGCCAACTGATCAGCACCGACTGCAGGGTTACTGACTACCAGCCGGGCAGACCTCAGCGACTGCCCCGCCGGTAGTTCGCAACGAGGGGGGCAACAGGACCTGCTTCATGGGCTGCTATCGAAATCTGTCTCCCCCCGCCCCAGGCAGATCGCTCCGCTCACCGTACGCGGCCCGGCTCCCCGGGCCGCCGCTCCTGTCCGCTCCGCTCCGCTTCGGCCCGGTCCACTTGGCCGCGCAAGCGAGCAGCCAGTAGCGAGAAGTTCATACGAGACCGGCTGTGGCTAGGGACGGTCGGCTCCACGGCGTCAGCCACCTCCCCGGTTCGGGTCCCGCGCCGAGCAAGAGCAGGGAGCCACCCGTTCAAATTCCGGGCAAGTTCACAGCCTGCCCGAGTTGCCGGCAAGCGTACGGGCTCCTTGATCATGCTCGACCTCAAACCGGGCAGGCCACCGGCCAAACCAGCTCCGCCGAGCTGGTTGCCTTCTCGCGTCAGCTAGCGTCCCGCCGTTGGCACTTCCTGTGGCATCGACGATCTCCTGTTTGAGCGCACGTACTCATAGGCACATCGATCTGCCAGAACCCCCAGAGGCCAGCCGCGACGCGAGCCATAATGACAGGCATGGACGCCCAGCAAGCCGTTGCTCCCGGCTCCCCACGCTTCGCATTGCACACGCTTGGGTGGCGCGCATTCCAAGACTTGTGCGCAGCGGTGCTTCGGCAGGTGTGGGGGCAATCAGTGCACACCTTTGCGGACTCAAACGATGCAGGGCGGGACGGCGCCTTCTATGGTACGTGGTCCAACCCAACGGACGGCCACGGATTTAAGGACCTACCCGAAGGCCCGTTCGTACTGCAAGCCAAGCACACCAAGGGCGCAGACTCCACACTGTCGATTTCAATGCTCAACGATGAGTTCGACAAGGTGCGTGGGCTCGTTGATAGGGGAGTGTGCGGTGCCTATGTACTGCTGACGAACGCTCGGGTGACTGGAACGGCCGAAGAAGCCATCCGTAAGCGGCTCATGGAGTGTGGTGTCGCACATCCGCTGGTCTTGGACGGCCAGTGGCTGTGCGACACCATCGCCGCAAACAGGGCTCTGCGCATGTTCGTCCCCCGGGTCTATGGGCTGGGTGACTTATCGCAGATTCTAGACGAGCGTGCTTATGCACAGGCTTCAATACTGATGGAATCGGCGAGGGACCAGGTATCCACCTTCGTGGTTACCAGCGCATATCGCAAAGCTGCTCAGGCTCTGCGCGAACACGGATTCGTCTTGCTACTGGGCGAGCCTGCGGTTGGTAAATCTGCTATCGCGCTCATGCTCGCGATTAGTGCAGCGGATAACTGGGGCTGCGTGAATATCAAAGCGCGCACCTCCGAGGAGCTTGTACATCGATGGAATCCTCATGAGAAAGATCAATTCTTCTGGATTGATGACGCCTTCGGGGCGGTTCGTCACGAACGGCGCCTGACCGATAATTGGGTGCGAGATCTCCCCCACCTTACGGGCGCAGTCAAGAACGGGGCGCGAGTTGTTCTGACCTCGCGAAGCTACATCTACAACGAGGCTCGCAAGTATCTGAAGACTTACGCATATCCCTTACTAAGGGAACAACAAGTTACCGTGGACGTTGCCGATATCACCCAAGCGGAACGGCAGCAGATTCTTTACAATAACCTGGCTGCTGGCGACCAGCCATCCAGCGTGCTCCGTCAGATGAAGCCGCATCTGGAAGCCGCCGCAGATGCTGAGCCGTTTCGCCCGGAAGCTGCACGCCGACTCGGACTACGCGCTTTCACTCACAATTTGGCACTCAGTCGATCCGGCATTGTGTCGTTTATGTCCCACCCTCACCAGTTTCTCTCAGATGTATACAGTCAACTTGACGCTGACGCCCATGCTGCTCTCGCGCTCGTCTACGTAGCGTCGCCGTACGGACTTGCGAGTCCGCTGAAACTGGATCGCGCGCAGCGAAAAGTCATCGAACGGGTGGGGGCGACTGTCGGTGCAACAGGCAGAGCACTTACAGCGCTGACCGGCACATTTCTGCAGCACACCACCGGAGGAACTTGTGAGGCAACATGGTCGTTCAAGCATCCAACATTGTGGGAGGGGTTCGCTGCGTGGCTGGTTAACCAGCAACACCTTCTGCCCGTCGTTCTAAGGGGTATGGACGACGCTGCCATACTTAGTCACACCCACTGTTTGACGGCAGGCGCTGAGCAGCAGGACGGAACCTTGTTGCGGATTCCTGAGCCTCTTTATGCCGCCGTGACTAAGCGGCTCGCCGCGCTTTTCGAGGAATGGCCCGAAGGGTCATGCTGGACCGGTGATGCGGCAGGGTATCTGGGAGAGAAGTGCAGCGATCGAATGCTGACGGCATTCATGTCCGGCTATCCTGCGATTCCTTCGCGACTCACAGACTTCTTTTCCCCCGTTTCGTCCGCACCGGAACCCAAGTTGCTCGCTCGTCTTCACCGTCTCGGCCTTCTACCTGAAAAACATAGACGACTGGCTGTAGACCAAATGGCGAAGTTGGCTGTGGGAAGTATAGACACCGCATGGCTTGGTGATGATGCTTGGCGGATTCTCCTGACCCAGGACGACCGTTCGCGACTCTTCTCGCAAGTGCGAAGCTCTCTCGCCCCTCGCCTGACAGAGGCAGTACGAGATGAATGGGCGACAAGGAACCGATTTCGGGAAAACGCCGGCGATCCGATGGGACATGCACTCTTGTCTTATCTGGCATCATTTCGCGAGTTGGGCGAAACTGACATGGTGGATGCATTTAACGCCGCTAGTGAGTTGCATTTCGGGTATGCGCCGCAGAACGTTTTCAACGTCTGCGAAGGGCAGGAGTCTCTTTTTGAGGATTCTGCTCTCCAGAGGAGCAGCGCCAGCTCATTTCGAAGCGCGTTCTCGGATCTAGACGAGGGCATTTAATCGCTCGACCCACATCAAGGACGACGGTGAAGAAGACGATCAGCCTACGCCTAGCCACCCTCACGCTGCTGGCCGCCACCGCCTGCCAGCCCAAAGGCAGTGAAACCGACAGCAACGGCACGGCCGACACTGCCAAAAAGACACAGGGCACCACGCCCACGATTGCATCCCCGATGCCCACTCCGGAGGAGACGCCCACGGCGAATCTCTTCACGTTACTTTCCCTCAAGGGCAAAACGCAGGATAGTGCCGTGGAACTACTGCGCGACCATCACCTCCGACTGGGAATGATCACCAACCGAACGGCGAATAAGGGGTTATCGCTCCCTTCAGGCGGTAACTTCGGCAGCTGGGTTATCTGCTCCACGGACCCCGCGCAGGGAAGCTGGATTACGAACTCCACCGAGATATATCTGTACCTCGCCAAGACTGCCTCCGCGTGTGTTAAGTCCACGCCCAAGCCGCCCCCGAAGAACACCTACCCGGCGCCCGCACCGGCCACCAAGAAGCCGGACTCCAGTGGCCCTCACACCTGCTCCAGTGACGGCAGCCAGACCGGCTACGCCTGTACCTCCACAGGCAAGGTTGTCGTTGAGGGTGAGTACTGCGCGAAGGCCGACCACGGCCGCACTCTCAAGGCCAGCAATGGGCGCATGGCCACCTGCGAGGACTACAACGGATGGCGCTGGAACGCCTGACGACGTCGCCTTAAGGCTTCTGACATCCACGGATGACAGCAGTAGGCGGAGTGGGCCCGGATCGAACTCCCAAATCGGTAGTCGGAGCGTGCCAGATGTGTGCCAGATCGAGCGGACAGTCACGGTCCACAGGGCGCGTGGAAGCGCAGCGACTGGGTTGCCGGCGGGAGGGTGCGGCGCGTGGTGTAACCACCACAGATGCGCTGGGGGCTCCCACCAGGCTTACAAAGCGACCCTCATGAAGCAAGGGAGCCCCAGAGCGCGGGGCTCCCTTGCCGTTCCGTATGTCGCTGCTAGCCGAAGGCCGCCGCCGGCAGCTGAGGCCCCTCATCGCTTCCCTCGTATGCGGGCGGTTCTGTTAGCGACAGGCGGTGGCCGCGGCTGATCGCTACGCGGCGCACGTCGCGCAATGCCCCAGCCATGTCCGTCACCAGGAGTCGTAGCTCGTTCGGCCAGTTCTGCCAGTCGCTGAGTACTTCGAGCGCGTGCTCGCCGAGTTCGGCTGCGACTTCCAGTTGAAGCGCTTCGGTGTTGTCAGCCACACGGGACAGGTAGCCGCCGTTGTTCTCGGTGCTCAGATAGCAAGGCTGACCGTCCGGCCCGGACCACGGGAGGAGTCGCAGCTCGTTGTTGTGGAACGTCATTCTCTGCTCGTCCCCTCATGGGTCACGTGGTGGGTGGTGAAGAGTGCGTCGCTTCGGTCGCCTGGGAGGATGAGGAGCGCGGCCTCGACCACGCGTCCGGTGCGGTCGGCTGCGACGCGCGTGATCGCGAGCACTGCCAAAGTCGAGCTGATTCGAAGGGTCGTCGCCTCCTCTGGTGTCGGAGGGCGAGCGCTGACTCGTTCTCGGACCTCGGCCAGGGGCGGGCGGAGCTCTGCCAGCTTCGCCGTCACGACTTCGTAGCAGTGGGATTCGGCAGGAACGCCGGTCGGCGCAAGCTCATGAGGCACGTAGATGCGAGCGAGGCTGTGTGGTGACTTGCCCTCATGGCTGAGGCAGAAGAATTCGGTGAGCGGGCTGTTTGCCGACACCCCCAGCAGGCCGATCAGTTGGCCGCGTGCCTGAAGGTTGGTGGCGCGAACGTTGACGCGAAATGCCGAGTCGGACGAGGGCTTCGTCCTGGGCGTTAGGCCGCCCCCGAGGTAGGTGATTCTGCGGAGGGGGTAGCGGACGAAGTTTCCCTTGCCGTGGATCTTCTCGACGAGCCCCTCACCGTGGAGGATCGCCAGGGCGTTTCGCAGCGTCGCTGTGCTGACTGCGTAGTCGGAAGCGAGCTGTGCCTCGGATGGGAGGCGTTCGCCGGCCTTGATCCGGCCGGTCGAGATCTTGTTTCGGATGTCATCGGCGATGATATGGCGACGAGAGGGCATGGGCCGCATCACCACCTTCTCAGCGTTCGTAGGGCTACGAGCCGAGTCCGGGAGTGCATGGTGAGCAACTCGCCCGACTCGAACCACAGGCGCTTCGCTCCGCCGGGAAGCTGGAGCAGGTCGGTGACGCGACACGGGTGACCGCCGATCTGGATGACGTCGCCGCGCTGCACGCTGGCAGATGTGATCTCGACAGGGGCGATCGCTGCACCGCTCGGTGCCCGGCCCCTCACTGAAGCCCGTCCGTTCGGGCAGGATCGGCAGCCATCGTGTGGCAGGAGCAGCTGCACGCCTCGTAGACCACGGGGATGCCGATCGGTGCAGCCGCGGGCGTGGAGTGCGCGCACTCGCCGTGCCTACCGATCCGGCAGGAACTCGACTGGTACGTAACGGCCTTCGGGTGAGTCACGTGTGGCTGTTGACGAGGAGGCATCAAAGGGCCTCCGCCATTGCGGACCAGTTGTGCGCCACGGGATCGCGGGGCGCGCCCGCCGGCCGGAAGGGCATCGGGGAACGGTGGCTCCGGCTCAGCGGGACGCACCTCTCATCGGCGTGCGAGACGCTATGGCGGCTACGGTTGAACATGCTGATCAGCTCCTATCGCTGACGGCCAGGCCCCCGGACATCGCCCGTCGCGGGGGCCGTTGTGCGTACGACCGCCCATAAGGTGCGGCCGTTCAAGTTGTTGGCGAGGAGCCCGAATCGATCGGCCTCCGCCACTGCTTCCAAGACGTCCCGCCACGACTCGGCGGGGAGCGACTCCGGGACCTCCGCTTCGATCGACGTGAGTTGGGCGTGCTGTTCCACGCGGGGGATGAGGCCGACGGCGGACCACCGGGCTGCGATGTCTTCGGCTCTTGCTTCCGAAGCAGGCACAGGGCAGCCTCCGTCGTCGGGTGATCACTTGGAGTAAATCTAGTTAACTAGATTAGAGCTAGTGGACTAGATTTTCCATATGCCTGAGCAGCCGCCGTACCTCCGCATCGCTGACGAACTCCGGCGACGGATCGCGGAGCATGAGTGGACGCCGGGAGACCGGCTCCCGTCACGAGCCCAGATCGGGCAGGAGTGCGGCGTCGGGGAGAACGTGGTTCGCCGGGCTCAGGAGCTGCTGATCTCTCAGGGAGTGCTGGAAGGTCGTGCCGGATCCGGCACGTACGTTGCCGCCCCTCGTCAGCGGGTACGCATGGTCCGTTCCTCGGCGCGCGAGCAGCCCGCCGGCTCCCCGTTCCGCGCGGATATGAAGGCCGTGGGCAAGCTGGGCGACTGGGAGAGTCGGACCGAGGCGAAGGTGCCGGCACCGGCTGAGATCGCGTCGCGCCTCGGTATCGGCGAGGGTGATCTGTGCGTCCGCACCGTGTACGAGTTCCTGGCCGACGGCAAGCCGGTGCAGTTGTCGACGAGCTGGGAGCCGTACGACCTCACGGGCGGCACGCTCGTCGTTCTGCCGGAGGGTGGGCCGCACGCCGGGGTGGGGGTGGTGAACCGCATGGCCGAGATCGGCATCACGGTCAGCCATGCCGTAGAGCAACCGGAGCCGCGGCAAGCGAATGCTGAGGAGGCGTCGCTCCTCGGCATCCAGAAGGCCAGCCTGGTCACGCACATCCGGCGGACGTACTACAGCGACCAGGGTCGGCCCGTGGAGACAGCGGACATCGTCGTTCCCGCTGCTCTGTGCGAGGTCGTCTACGAGATCCCCATCAGTCTTTAGTGAACGCTCACCTCGACATCGCTAAGGCGCGGGCGTGAAGCCGGCGGACCAGTCGAGATGGAACGGGGAGCCTGGAGTCTCCGGGGACCAACCCTCTCGGAGGGCGAGTTCGATGGCGTGAGCAACGTCGGAGGGAAGTACTGGCTTGGCCTCACGTCCCAACCAGTTGCTCGGATGAGGCTGGTTGGTGGTGACCACGAGCGTTGCCCCGGGGGCGTCTGCGTGCTCGACCGCGAACGTGCACGACGTCCAGGACAGGGCCTGAGAGTAGGTCGGCCTACGACGCAGCCGCCAGCGATAGGCCGTACCGTCGACAACGATGCGTCGTGCTCCCGTGCGGCCCATTGTCATGGCTTCTCCTCGACACGGAGGATGCTAGCGAGGCCGGCTCTACTGTCCGTCTCAGTTTCCGTCTCATTCAGCGCCGTTCGGAGCCGTTCAGACGAGACCGAAGCCGATAGCCGCTCTGACGGCCGGCCGCCCATGAACGCAGGTGAACGGCCCCGTTCGGGGCCCCTGCGACCACCACCAGACTTGGAAAGCGTGCACCTGGCCCTACGTGGTGGGGTAGTCAGTAGCGGCCAGCAGTTGCGGCTTCTCTGGTCGAGGACCCCCCCAGCGTGCCTGAGGCCGGTGGGGTGCGGCGAGGCACAGTCGTGCGTCGTCCTTGGCCTTCTGATCGAACCGGGCCAGGGCGCTCACCGCGGAAGTCGTCAGGCCCTTCGACTCCTTGGCCGGAGGAAGGTCCCACCACTGGGCGGCGATCTCCCCGGTTTGGGTCATGCCGTCAGGAGGTACCGGCCCCTGGCTCGTGCCATCTGTTCCCGGGCCAGCTCCAGCAGCTCCTGCTAGATCTCCTGACGCTGTGCCTTCAGGTCGATCTGACGGGCGTCAGTGGCGGCCCTGACTGCCTCCCTGTCGAAGGACAGCCCGAGGCGCTTGGCGTGGTTCGAGATGGTCCCCAGAGCTCACCCCGTCATATGCCCTCCCATAGATCCATGGGGAACGACGGTCGCCGCAGGACAGTGCCCATGACGGTCCTGAGATCGGTGCACAGAGGCTCGTACGGGGCAATGGGCAAGCCCTCATCGTCTCGGTGAAGCCTCACCGGATTACGGTCGATCTCGGCGTGAATCCGCTCCAGGAAGCGTCGCACCTCCGGATCCCGAACCTGAGGGCCTGTTGTTCAAGGGAGCGGTTCAGCTCCGCGAGGCGGGAAGTCCAGGTCCAATACCTGCTACTGACGGGGTCCACCTCTACGTCCTCGGCGAAGCGGTCCTGAAGCTCGTAGCTCAGCCGGGTCACCTCGTTGGCAGCCGCCTCCGACAGGCCGAGCATGTGTGTCCGCTCCGCCTCGTGGGCCGTCTTCCGCTGCTGCCAGATCACGGCTCCCGTGGAGACCACCGCACCCACGAGGGCACCGCCGAGACCGAACAGCCCCGCCACCATCTCCGGTCCCACGAATCGGCCTGCGTAGCTTGTCTGATGGGCGTCATGACGGGGCCGTGGGCCGGTGGTGCTGTTCGAGGTGCCTGCGAAGAAGTCGGCCGGGCTCGGGAAGTGGGTCTCTGCGCATGAAGGCGGACAGTGCCCCGATAGCCTCCAGAGTCCCGGCAAGGCACTTGTGGATGTGCCTGCGATGCTCTCGGTCCGTCATCTGCCGCGCCTCTTCCCGCCCGATCATCAGGGTCTCCGTAATCAGTCCCGCAGCGTCTGTGATTCGGGACTGCACCTCTCCCGCGTTCGGCATCAGCATTACCGCCAGCTCGGCTTCGTCGATGAACCCCCGCGCGATGCCACGCCAGGGTTGGCGCTCTTCGGGGACGGGCCTCAGCTCGCAGTCGTTCAGGTGTCTACGGAGGGCGTACAGCTCGGACAGGGCCTTCTCTCCTGCGGCTCGTCCGCGCTCCTCCAAGAGGCTGGCTCTGGCAGCTTCCTGCTGCTCGCGCATCGCCGCGGCCTGATGCCTCTGTTGGAACCATCCGCCGAGCAGGGCGCCTCCGGCTCCCACCACGGCACCACCGAACCCGATGAGCCCGACCAAGATTTCTGTCTGCATCGTCTCCCTACTTCCTGACGGGCGTCATGACGGCGAAGACGTGTTGTCTTCCTCTCGCGGGTCGACGTTGGCGGGGTCGGGGTCCTGCATCAGCTCGAAGCGACGCCGCTGGTTCAGCTCGTGTTGGGCGGCTCTGCGCTGCTTCTCCTCTGTCCGCTCGGAGAGGGACGGGAGGGGGTCGGAACGAATGTAGGCCGACAGGAGGTCGGTCAGCTCGTCCGTTAGCTCCGCGAGCCAGCTCACCGCGAAGAAGTGCCGGACACCGGCAGCCCTGAACCGTCTCATCACGATGAGGAGGGACTTCACGCGGTCGCGGAGTTCCCGGTTCGGGATGCGGGCCACAGCCCTCTCGACGTTCTCCATGTGGCCGAACACGGTGTCCAGGTATGACGCCCGCTCGTCTGTGGGCATCGTGGCGACGTCGCTCCTGACTGATCCCAGAAACTCCCCGAGCGTGATCAGCTCGCTCAGGGCCCTGTCCGCTGCTTCTTGGCCGATCTCCGCGAGGCGGGCCTCCCGGGCCAGCTTCCTCTGGTGGGACAGGCTGAGCCACACGCCACCGAAGGATGCGGCGCCACCGACCAAGGCGCCGCCGAAGCCGATGAGACCTGAGAGAACTTCTGGTTGCATGCCGATCATCATGCCGACGGGACCAACCCAATGGGGCTGATCCCGTCAAGTCCTCGGCGGCCGGCTCACCGCTCGTGGACTCGGATCCTCTCGGGAGGGGCTTGGGCCCTACTCAACGTTCGGCCTCCTTCCTCGAAATCCTCATCACCTCCTGAATGTCCACGAGTCATAGAAGCGGGGCGGTCGCTGGCGACAGCCGCAGAAGCGGGCTCGGATCGCGCGCCTGGAGCGGCACACCGAGCTGTGGACTATCTGTGGACTCAGCTTGTCCAATCCACGGCACGCGAGTCCCCTACCTGCGGAGATGTTTGAGTGTCGAGCGGCCTCCGGAGCCGTGTTGGTTGCCGAAGCCGTCGAATACTGTGCCGCAGCGTTGGCCGGGCGTCGTCGTTCGCCAGTATCGGCAAGCGTGAGTACCGGAGTCGACATCCCTCCTCCTTCCTGCGGGGCAGGATGGGGTCATGGCACCCACCGACCTGTCTCTCCTGCAGTTGCCGCGCGCGTGCCGTGAGGCTCTTGCCGAGCAGCGGTCAGAGCGGATCGACGGTCACACCATCCCCATCGCCACCGACTGGTGGAACAGCGAGATAGCCGCCGCTCACCTGCCTGGTGCGCCTGTGACCGGACCAGATGTCACGCAGCTCAGTCGCAGCGACTTGTTCACGGATGCGGCCAACCTCGATGCGGGCTCCGAAGAGGAGCTGCTGCGATTCCTGTGGCGAGTCCTCGCCTGGGGCAGCGGCATGAATCTCCGCCTCAACCGCAAGCGCATCCGAGCTGTGGCAAATAACCCGTCCTCAGCCGTGGCGGCTCTGCGCCAGGCTCTGCAGGCGGCCCGCGAGGATCCGGCGCAGGCCTACGAGTCTCTACGCCCGGGAGGCCGCAATGCCATTGCGTATCTAGGCCCGGCGTTCTCGACGAAGGTCTTGTACTTCGCCGGCAGTGGCGCTCTCGACCACCGGTGCGTGATCCTCGACTCCCAGGTAGCCGCCACGCTCAGAGACACCTGCAAGTGGGACTCACTCGGTAAGGACGAATGGCCCACCAGCACCTACGTCCGGTACTGCGCGCTCCTGGACCGCTGGGCCCACGAGGAGAGCAGACAGCTCGGGCGCCGCATCGGCATCGACGAGATCGAACGCTGGCTGTTCAGGCCCTGATTTGCGAACCGCGTTGTCGACTTCGATCTCCCGGCAGGGCCACTTACTATCGCCTCATCCCGTCTGAGGAGCGGTAACGCGCTCCTAACCAGGTGCGTGCCTAACTGCGTGACAACGCCGACGCACATTGGCGTACGCAGGCGGACGCGTACGGACCAACAACGCTGGTGAAGGGCACACCAACCGCAGGCCAGCCGCCCACCCAAGTTGCTTCGGGACGAAGAAGTCCTGGCACCTAGGCCAGCCGTAGGGTGAGGGCGTGCGAAACGACCGACACGACGAACCTCTCTCCGACGAGGAACTGGAACTCTTCTTGCAGTACCTCCATCGCTTCGCCAACCACGACGTCGATCAGTTCGTACTCATGGAGGTAGGTGACCCCGACTACCCGTGCTACATGGACCTGTCCCGGGCTCCGGTACCCGGAACCGTTCGCGCCGCTTACCGTCGCCCGTAGCCGAAGCAGGCGGGGTCGCCTGACATCTACGGCTGACATCAACGGCACCGGACGCCAGCAACTCCGGACGGGCGTAGGCATCAGCGCAAGGCTTGCAGCCGCCAACCGCTGAGGGAATCGGATCGAACTTGTAAAGCGAAGGTCGTCGGTTCGAATCCGACAGGGGGCTCTACGCGCACCGCGCTGACTTGGGACTTCTCCCTGGAGAGGCGTTCCGTTCGGCCTCGGACTCCTCGTCCGGGGCCGTTCGCGTGCGCGGTGGTCCGCTGAAACGGCAGGACTCGATCACGGCTCGGTGCTGGCAGCGACGCTCGGATTGGTCGTGTCGAAGTAGACCGTGTTCGTGCCCGGATCGAGATAGAACGTGCCGGAATATGTGCCGCCCGTCACTTCACGGTCGAAGGAGTCGCTCCGGACCCACCTGGCGTCCTTGGGCATGAACTCAGTGAGTTCTCCCGGAAGTTGACCTGGCGTCCTAGGCCGAAAGTTCCATTGCGGTGCGCCCGTGATGACAGCGACGGCATTTGCTCTCAGTTGGGCGGTTCCCACCACTCGAACGTCGGTGGGGCCCGGAACGGACCTTCTCGAATCGTTACCCAGTACGGTGCCGAGCCAGTGCGCGCCGGACAGCGGGCCGAGCGCAGTGAACCGACGCTCCAGCGGCTCGGGGTCTGTGCGGACCTTTCCACTGTCCGCGTGTTTCGCTGTCGACGTACATGCTGCAAGCACCGTCACCGCGCCAAGCGCCGTCACCGCGCCAAGGGCGAGCATCGCCCGGCGCCCGAGCTCCGACATGTCGCCCACAAGCCATCCCACCCCGAGCTCCCGTATCCCCAGCCGGATCGTAGCGGTCGGCTCGCAACTCCCATCCCTTGGAATTGATCACCCAGGGGGGCCGGCACCGGGGATTGGTCTACCGGGACGTCGGAACCTTGCTGCCACGAACTGGCAGGCCGGCCGGCCGGTCGGGCGCTGGCTGGCTCAGGCGACCGCGGATTGGGAAGCATGCGAAGTGATCGTGTTCCTCTGCCGACACCTGACGGCCCGCGCTCCCGCCGCGAAATCCTGACACTCCTTCGGAGAATCCGGGTCCACCAGGGCACGTATCGGGTGGTGATCAAGGGGTGGTTCGGGTGTGGCCGACGTGTCCGTGCATGGCGCTACGCTGCGGCAGCAACTGGCTGCTCCGCCGCAGGCGCGCAGGCGCGCAGGCAGGCGGAGACGGAAGTGAGATGTATGAGGCCGCTGGACCTGCTGGTCAGGGAGCATGTGGCCCCAGTGATGAGAGCAGCTGGTTTCAAGCGGTCCGGCCGCACCTTCCGCCTCGTCGCGGACTGTGGTGATCAAGCTGTTCTCGGGTTCTCGCGTCATTATGTCGACCCGGACGCCGCTGTGTTCGGCGTGGGATACGGCATCGTGCCGGCTCCGTACTGGGAGTGGATCAACCGGCAGCACTGGGCGAGCGGCCAGGTGGGGGCTCCTCGCGCCTTCGAGTCGGCGGTTGTGGCCGGTGACGTGATTCCCCCACCAGGGACAGCCCATCGCCCCGACTGCGAGGGGCGGCTCCGCTCGCGCTGGGCTCTGCGCGAGGACAATCGAGACCTCTGCGGTGAGGCGCTGGCTGGTGCGTTGCGCGATGAAGCGATCCCGCAGATGGTTCACCTTCTCGACCGAACCAATCTCCTGGAAGATCGCCGACATCGCGCCATGCCGGTCGTGCGACTCGTGCCGCTGCCCAGATTGGAGATCTTGCTGCGCGTCGATGACGCACCCCGTCGCGAGATAGAAGCCCTGCTGGCGGACGTGCAGCCAGCAGGGCCTGGGGACGATTTCGCTGCCTGGGTGCGTCGGAGACTGGCGACACGCGGCTTGACCGATACGCCTGACCGATACGCCTGACCGATACACCTACTAGGGGAGCCATGGGGAAAGCGTGTCGGCGAACGGTGTGTGTCCGCGCCGGGAGCGATGCGGGTGTGCACGGGCTGCCGCCCGCAGGTCGTTGGGGAGATCGTCGAAGCAAGAGCCGCCCCCACCGTGCACGGCTCGTGTCGGTGGGGGCCGGGTTTACAGTCCGCAGGAGCCGCGGTCGAGGTGGAAGTACCGGGCGTTGGCCCAGCGACACAACCGCATACCGACGATGACGCCGACGATGGTGATCAGGGCAGGCAGGTATCCGCTGGCGACCTGGATGATCGGGATTGCGGGGCACCCACCTGAGATCGCCCAGCCCGTACCGAACAGCACCGCGCCGGGGACCACGCCGGCGTGGATGCGCCCCGGGGTGCGGCGGACCCGCAGCAGAGCGAACGCGCACACGAGGATCACGACGGCACCCGCGAAGGAGAGGAGCATGCGCAGGTCCCGGAAGGTGAACATGCGGTTCAGCTCGGCGTAGTCGCCGAAGCCGATGTTGGTGACGGTATAGCCGAGGGCCAGTCCGGTGAGGATGTTGGCCAGCAGAATCGCGCCCCGGGTACGCATCAGATCACCTTCCACAGGAGGAACGACACCGCGACGGCGGTGCCGAAGAACACGGCGGTCGCGACGATGCTGACCGGGCGTAGCCGGCCGCAGCCGCTGAGTCCGTGGCCGGAGCTGCACCCACCGGCCAGCCGAGTGCCGAAGCCGACCAGCACACCTCCCACGAACAGCATGGCGATCATGGTGGTCGAATCGGCGGTGACCAGGTGCCGAAAGCCCGCGCCCATGTCGTAGCGGAGGTGGAACCGCCCGGAGGCGACCGCGGCGATGAACCCACCGAGGAAGATCGACACCAGCAGGGCGGCCTGAGTGACCAGCGGGGCCGGGCGCAGGCTCGTGGCTGCCGGGTGCTCACTCGCTGCCGATTCGGCGTCGGCTTCGAACGGCTGCGAGTTCTCGTACGGAACCTGCGGCACGGTGGACGCGGTGGTGGGCGCGCCGGCGCCGGCGCCGGTGCCGAAGTGCTCCGCTGTGGCTGCGGCAAGCGCCTCGGCCAGAGCTTGATCGTCGGCGAACTCCTCGTCCATCCGCTCGAGTTGGCGTTCGCGACGCCAGTGCAGCACGCGATCCCAGGCGGCCGACACCCCGAGAGACCGATCAGTGATGAGGGTGTGGTTGATGGTGATCAGAGCGAGCCCGATAGCGCCCACCCACCAGGGCCAGTAGGTACTCATGCGGGTCCTCTCATCCAATCGGCAAATCGAGCCCACCAGCCGCGCTTCGAGCCGGGCGCCTGCCGTGTGTGTCGAGCGGGGCTGTCTGAAGGTCGGACAGCCTGGGGGTGTGGTGACGGCTGGTCATGCCGGACAGCCTCTGGGTACGGTGACGGCTGGTCATGCTGGAAGGCCTCTACGTACGGTGACTGCTGGTCATGCCGGACAGCTGCTGGCGGGGGTGTCGCCCCGAACTGGGCCATGGCTTCCGGTGTCGCGGTTCCCTGCCCTGACCGTGGCCGTGACTGCTCATGCGGCTGGGTCGGTGCCGGCCGGGGCCAGGGCGCGGTCTCCGGTGTCCCCGGAGCAGGCTGTGGCGGTGGGGACTGTCGCGGGGACTGTCGGGGGGCCGCCGCCGCGCCGGTGGCGCCGGACCGGCCCGCCCCGGCCGGAGCTTCGAGGTGTCGCGCGCTGGCTCCGTTGGGCAGCAGACTGATCGGCACCCGCTCGCCGGTGAGTGACATCTGGTACCGCGCACAGCCGAGCCATCGATCCGCGCTGTCGCAGTAGTACTCGCGCCAGCCTTGCAAGCTCGCCCTCAGTAGGGGGAAAAGGGGGCATCCTGTGGCATGCGAGCAACTCACGTTGCTCCCTTCTGACCGGCGCACCACCCGTTCGGGGAGAGTGGTCGCCGTTCTCGATTCCTGCCCTTGCTGTGCCCGGTCGACGGCCTCAAAAGCAATGCGGTGACGGGCAATGACAAGAAGGCGCTGTGCCTCCCTTTCTCGACCGGGCGAGATGCAACCATTGTTTCGGTGTCCCGAGCAACTCAGGGAGTTTTTCCAAACAGGTCACTTGGCACTACTTGGTGAGATACTATCCGCGACGGATATGCGACGTCTGCCTCTCGTGTCCGGATATTTACGACCACCGGCGGCGCTACTCGGACCGTGATTCGACTTCTGAAGTGCGGCCCGCACCGACGCACGGCGGCTGTTTCTGAAGGGGTTGTGAATTCTGGAGTTTCTTGTGGCGATGGCGTGAATATCGTGGACATCAAACGAAGAACCAAGGGAGGTAGTCATGTGCGAACGCGCTGTCTGTTCGTCGTGCCGGAAGTTGACCTATGAGGGCTGCGGGAGGCATGTGGACCAGGTGCTCGTGGGCGTACCCACAGCTCAGCGGTGCATGTGTGAGCCTGTAGAACGCAAGCGTGCGCGCACGGTGGGGGCGGCGACTCGATCGGAATCGGTGCCCGTCCGGCAGGGTGACTTGCCGCGACGCATACACGCTCCTGGGGGCTCGGGGAGTCCACCGGGCCGGTCGAGAGGCGGCTTGTGGGGTCGGATCATCGATTGGGTGAAGAGACCGGCCTGAGGTGATCATCCGAGTGTGCTCGCTTTCGGTCCCTCGAGCCCAGGCGTTGGTTATTGCGCCACTTGGCACCCCGGATTTCAGAACTCCGGGGTGCCAAGTGGCGCCGAGCTCGGAGCGCGGAGCCAGCATCGAAACCCGCGTCCCGTGGCGAACGTCATCGGCGCCTTGCGCGACAGCGTGCGCTTCTTCTGATGGCCTCATCCGTATCCAGTTTCTGCGGGCCGGATGGAGAGATGATGCTTCGGATCTCCGGAATGGAGAGATGATGCTCCGGATGGAGAACTGACAGTCGCGCGTCACCGACGTGAATATGGCGGGCAGGCCGTCGCGGACGTGCGCGAGAGGGCGACCTGTGAGAGGGCGACCTCCCTGGCCGCCGGTGCCATCCGACGGCCGACGGTCCCCGAGGGATCCGACGGTCCCCGAGGGATTCGCCCATGACGGTAGCCCGGCTGCCACTGCCACGTGGGACGCCCGGGCTGCCGTATGTGCGCAGGAGCGGGCCAGCACGGGGGAACCAGCCCGCTCCTGCGATCGGCGCCCGCGCACCTCTCGATGAGGGTGAGCGCCTCGACCTCGTGATCGGGTCACTCCTTCCTGCGTGCTGTGCCCCTGGAATGTCACTGGTGACGGGAGAGGGGCACGACTCCAGCGCTCTTGTGAACGCTCTTGTGGACGGCGGAACTCCAAGCCGTCACGACTCAGCTGAGAACCATGCACGCATCCCCGTCCTCTGGCGGGGCTGCCCGTAGCGACGGGTTCTGCGCCGCCAGGAAAGGCAAGGGGTGCAGGGCCGGTACGCTGGGGCCGCTGCGGCATCCCGCACCTTGATCCGCGCCCCACGGCGAGCCATGGCTTGCGGCGGTCAAGACGTTTTTGGGCCTGAGGATGAAGAACAAGTGCTGATAGCGGGCCGGTACCGGCTGCGAGACACCATCGGGCGGGGCGCGATGGGGGAGGTCTGGCGGGCCTTCGACGAGACGCTCGGCAGACCGGTTGCCGTGAAACTCCTGCTCCCCCACGACTCCGACCCCACCGCAGCCTCCCGCTTCCGGCTGGAGGCACAGACCGCCGGTCGTCTCAGCCACCCGCACGTGGTCGGCGTTCTCGACTTCGGCGAGCACGAAGACCGTCTGTTCCTGGTGATGGAGCTCGTCGACGGGGGCAGCCTCGCCGACCTGCTGACCGTCTCCGGACCGCTGCCCGCCGAGCGGGTGGCCCAGATCGCCGCCCAAGCCGCCGTTGGGCTGGCCGCCGCGCACCGGCAGGGCATCGTGCACCGGGACATCAAGCCGGCCAACCTCCTGCTGGGCGCTGACGGCACCCTGAAGATCGGCGACTTCGGCATCGCCCGCTTCCTCGACGACCCTGGTGCCGCGCTCACCGCCACCGGGCACATCGTCGGCACCAGCCTCTACCTCGCGCCCGAGCGGGCCCTGGGCCGTACCGCCGGCCCGGCATCCGACGTGTACTCCCTGGGCTGCGTGCTCTACCAACTCCTCACCGGTCGGCCGCCGTTCCAGGCGGACAGTGCGCTCGCGGTGCTTCATCAACACCTCGATGCCGCCCCGGTCCCACCCCGGCAACTCGGCGCCGCTCTACCGCCCGCCTTCGAGAGCTATCTGCTCGGTCTGCTGGCCAAGGAGCCCGCGAGCCGACCCACGGCTGAGGAGGTGGCGGCCTGGTTCGGACGCGGAGCCTGGCGCGGCGCGCCGGAGCCGCTGCCCAGCGAACGGCTGGCCAGCGAACAGCAGGCGCACGGCGGCCCGGGCCGGCCGCACGTCACCGGTTCGAGAACCGCCGCCCCGGCAAGCTCCGTCGCCGCTCCCACCGGGCACTTTGGCGGTGCCTTCGCCCCGGTGGCGGACACCGAGTGGCGAACGAGCGTGCACCGGACCGCGACCCGCCGCTCACACCTGCCGTTCCTCCGCCGTTCCCGGCTGGTGGCTGTGCTGGGCGGCGCCGGCGTCTTCACCCTTGCGGTGGTGGTGGGCATGGTGTGGTTCTCGCCCGGCACCGGCTCGGCGCAGGGGCCGCAGACCAACCCGTCCTCAAGCACGAGCCCCGCCACACCGCCCCCCTCGACGTCGTACGAGACCGCTTCCTCGCCCCCGACACAGCCTGCCACGCAGAAGCCGGAGAAGGCGCCCGACGTCGAACCAGGCCCCAAGAAGGCCGACAGGCCCGGCAAGCGCAAGCACTGACACGGGCGCGGCGCGGGACCCGGAGTCCTCACCTGGTCTGCACCGCCTGGCTCCTGTCGCCCCACCTGGGGGAGGCGACTGCGCACCGGCCAGAAGGCTGGGCATGACCGGAGTGACCAGCGAGGCCAGCAGGGCCAGCAGGGCCAAAGCTGCTGGTCAACGCGTTCGGTGCGTCGGGTCCGGCTGTGCCCGGGGATCGTCATCAAGGGTCGGACCTCACCCTCCCTCCACGCCGCCCGCTCGGTGCAGTGCGGCCGTCGGGGAGGGGCGCGATGCAACCTCGGCGCTGAGCGGTTCTGGGCCACTCGTTGGGCGGAGCCGCTCGTCCATGAGCGGGGCGAAGTCCGGGTAGGAACGGGGCGAAGTCCCGGGGTGCCGGTCCGGAGGGGTTCGGTAGCGCCTCATCGCGGCGGGTTTTGGGTGAAGTGGTGGGGTGGGCGGCGTAAGTTCGCCGGCATGGTGACTTCGATGATGCAAGAGGACTACGAGCGGCGGCTGGAGCGGGCGGGGCGGGCGGCGGCCGTCGTCGGGCTGGCCGGGCTGCTCGTGACGCCCGGGCCGGATCTGGTGTGGTTGTGCGGCTACCGGCCGCCCGCGGCCACCGAGCGGCTGACGGCGTTGCTGATCGAGCCCGGACGGCGCTCGCGGCTGCTGGTGCCCGTATTGGAGCAGCCGGATGCGGAGCACTCCGCAGGGGCGGGCGCGCTGGACATCTCCGGGTGGAGCGATGGCGGGGACCCGTATGCGCAGCTCGCCAAGTGGATGCGTCCGGACGGCCGTTACGGGGTCTCCGACGCCACCTGGGCGCTGCATCTGCTGGGCCTCCAGCGGGCGGTGCCGGGGGCGGCGTACGCGGGGCTGACGGAGGTGCTGCCGATGCTGCGCGCCGTCAAGGACGCCCATGAGGTGGCGCTGCTGGCGGCGGCCGGGGCGGCCGCGGACGCGACGTACGAGGAGATCCTGAAGGTCCGCTTCGAGGGGCGGCGGGAGTCGGAGGTGGCCGCGGACCTGGCCCGGCTGCTGATCGAGCACGGGCACAGCCAGGTGGACTTCACGGTCGTCGGGTCGGGCCCCAACGGCGCGAACCCGCACCACGAGGCGGGGGAGCGGGTCATCGAGGACGGCGACATGGTCGTGCTCGACTTCGGCGGCCTCAAGGACGGCTACGGGTCGGACACGACGCGCACGGTGCACGTCGGGGAACCGGGGGCCGAGGAGCGCAAGGTGCACGACATCGTGCGGGAGGCGCAGCAGGCGGCCTTCGAGGCGGTGCGGCCGGGCATCGCCTGCCAGGACGTCGACCGGGTGGCCCGGAGGGTGATCAAGGCGGCGGGGTACGGCAAGTACTTCATCCACCGGACCGGGCACGGCATCGGGGTCACCACGCATGAGCCTCCGTACCTGGTGGAGGGCGAACATCTGCCGCTCGTACCGGGGATGTGCTTCTCGATCGAGCCGGGGATCTATCTGCCGGGGCGGTTCGGGGTGCGGATCGAGGACATCGTGACGTGCACGGAGGCAGGCGGCCGGCGGCTGAACGACACGGCCCGGGAGATGGCGGTGGTGCGGTAGGGGGTGGCCGGGGGTGGGCCGGGGGGATCACCTTGCCCCTCGTGGCGCGGGTCTCCAGGGCCCGGCCCGGGTTGTCGCCCCCGGCCCGGGCCGGCATCGGCGGGCCGAGCACCTGTGAAGAGCAGGAGGCCCATGGTGGTGCGGCCGGGGGCGAGCAGGGCGGCCGCTTGGGGGGCGGGGTCTGGTCCGTCCGGGACGTGTGCGGGTGGTCGGCGGCGATGACGGCGAGTTCGGCGTAGCCGCCGGGGCCGCGGCCAGGTGGGTGACGACCCGCGGTCGAGCCGGAACGGGTCGGTGCCCTCCCTCGCCGAGGGCGTCGACCGTTCCGCTCGCCGACCTCGGGCCCGGGCACGGTCGGGAGGTCGGGGCGGGGAACGGTCCGTACGAGTGGCCGGCGCGCAGGTTGAGGTGTGCTTTTGCGCTGGTCAGGGGGCGTTGTCAGTGGGGTGGTTCACGATGGGTCACGACGGATTCCGACGGGCGGATGACGGCGGATGACGGCGGATGACGGGGGATGTCGTGGGATTCGGGGGATGACGGGTGGATTTCCGACGGCGTGCGGCGGGGCACGGTGGGTGCGTTGCGTAGGTGCGGGACGCACGAGGCTTATGCGGGGTGAGGCAGGAAGGGGTGATCGCGTGGCCGGGCGCGGTAGGGAGACGGTGCGGGCGGTACGGCGGCCGGCGGTGCGGCTGCCGGAGCTGGTGGCGTACGACGGCGGGGAGTTGGAGGAGGACGGGGATTACGACGGGCTGGAATTCGCGGACGCCGACTGGGCGGGGCAGTCGGCGCGGGGTGCGCGGTTCATGGACTGCGCGCTGCGTCGCTGCGTGCTCGACGAGACGGGGCTCGGCCGGGCCCGGATCATCGACAGCGAGCTGAGCGGGGTGCGCGGGGTCGGGACGGACCTGTCCGGGGCGACCCTGCGCGATGTCGAGGTTACGGACGCCAGGCTCGGCGGGACGCAGCTGCACGGGGCGGTCCTGGAGCGGGTCGTGATACGCGGCGGGAAGATCGACTTTCCGAACCTGCGGCGCGCGAAAATTCGGGACGTCGCCTTCGAGGGGTGCGTGCTGATCGAGGCGGACTTCGCGGGGGCCGAGCTGGAGCGGGTCACGTTCGACGACTGCACCCTGGCGCGGATCGATTTCTCCGAGGCACGGATGAAGGACGTCGATCTGCGCGGTGCGGCGGCGGTGGACATCGCGCGGGGGATCGACCGGCTGTCGGGAGCGGTGATCAGTGCGGCCCAACTGCTGGATCTGGCACCGGCGTTCGCGGCGCAGATAGGGGTGCTGGTGGAGTAGGGGAAGGAGGGAGGGGAGGGAGGGTAGGGCGAGGGGGCGGGGCCGGGGGGAGCGCTTCATGGGCCGGGCAGGTGGGTGGTCGGCCGTCGGTGCGGCGGCTGGTCCTCGGGTCGGCGGCGGGCGGTCTTCGGGCCGACGGTGGCCCGGTCTTCGGGCCACCGGGACGGTGCGGGCCGGGGGCCGGGGGCCGGGCCGGATCGGTGTTCGGTGCTGATGGCCGGGGCCCGGGCGGGGCCGTGGTCAGACGTTGGGGATGGTCAGACGTGGGGATGGTCGGGCGCGGGCGATGGTCAGACGCGGGGGAAGCGGGCCTGGAGGTCCCAGATGACCGGGTTGTCGCCGAGGCCGTCGTGCATGTCTGTGAGGTCGGCGATCAGATCGTGCAGGAAGTCGCGGGCCTCGCGGCGGAGCGCGGCGTGATTGAAGGTGAGCGGGGGTTCGTCGGCCGGCATCCAGTCGGCCTCGACGTCCACCCAGCCGAAGCGTCGCTCGAAGCGCATCCGGTCGGCGGATTCGGTGAAGTCCAGCTCGGCGTGGAGGGGGCGGGCCGAGCGGCTGCCGCGGGGGTCGGTGTCGAGCTGCTCGACGATGTCGCACAGCGCCCAGGCGAAGTCGAGGACCGGCACCCAGCCCCAGGCGGTGGACAGTTCGCGGTCCGCCGTGGTGTCCGCGAGGTAGACATCGCCGCAGAAGAGGTCGTGGCGGAGCGCGTGCACCCCCGCGGTCCGGTAGTCCGTCTGCGGCGGGTCCGGAAAGCGGCGGGAGAGGGAATAGCCGAGGTCGATCACGCCTTGATGGTGTCACGCCGGTCGGCGGACGGACGTCCGCACCGGCTTTGACCAGAGCCTTTGGTCGGGCCGGGGACTTTGGCCAGAGCCTTGGGCCGACAGGGGACGCTGAGCGGGCCTTTGGTCGGGGACGCTTAGCGGGCCCGTGGCCGGGGTCTCTGTGCGGGCCCTTGGTCGGGGTCTCTGCGCGACCTTTGGCCGGGCTTCTGAGTGGGCCGTTGGCTGGGGGCTATGACCGGAACCGGTGGGCCGCTCGCGGTTGGGAGGGAATGAGTGGCAGACGGCGTCGGGGGCGTTGCGATGCCGCCCGCGGCCTCTCCTCGTACGGGCGGGGTGGGCGTCCTCAGGGCAGCAGGCGCTGTTCCTTGGCTACGGAGACCGCGCCGGCCCGGGTGTCCACGGACAACTTGTCGTAGATGCGGCCCAGGTGGGTCTTGACCGTGGCCTCGCTGATGAACAGGGCGCGGGCGATCTCCCGGTTGCTCAGGCCGCGGGCGAGCTGGCCGAGGATGTCGAGTTCGCGGTCGGTGAGGGTGGGGCGTGGGCTGCGCATCTGGGCCAGTACCCGGTGGGCGACCGGCCCGGAGAGCGTGCTGCGCCCCGCGGCCGCGGCCCGGATGGCGGCGAACAGTTCTTCCGGCCGCTCGGCCTTGAGGAGGTAGCCGGTGGCACCGGCGTCGATGGCGCGGGTGATGTCGGCGTCGGTGTCGTAGGTGGTCAGGACGAGGACGTGGGGGATCGTGCCTGCGGTGCCTGCGGTGCCTGTCCGGCTTGCGGTGCCTGTCTCGCCTGTCCCGCCCGTGGCCTCTGCCGTACCTGTGCTGCCTGTCCCGTCTGCTGTGCCTGCCTCGGCTGCCGTGGTCGCCCTGCCTGTCCCGCCCGTGGCCTTTGCCGTACCCGTGGCGCCGGTCCCGCCTGCCTCGCCCGCCCGGCCCGCGGCCGTAGTGCCCTCCGCTGCCCCTCTGCCCCTGCCGCCCTTGGCACCCTCGCCACCCTTGGCGTTCTTGGCGTCCTTGCTGTCCCTGGCGTTCTTGGTGTCCTGCCTGGTGTGGGCGGTGATGCGGCGGGTGGCTTCGATGCCGTCGATGCCTGAGCCGAGTTGGAGGTCCATCAGGACGACGTCGGGGCGGAGCGCGGCGGCCAGCGCCACGGCTTCCTCGCCGTCGCCGGCCTCGGCGATGACCTCGATGCCGGGGGCGCTGCTGAGCAGGGCGAGCAGTCCGGCGCGGACGACCGCATGGTCGTCGCAGAGCAGGACACGTACGGGGGTGTGCGGGGCTTCGCCCGCGGAGGAGGTCGCGGAGGAGATCATGGCGTGCGCTCCAGGGGGACGGCGGCGGACAGGACGGTGCCCTCGCCCGGTGCCGATTCAATGGTGAGGGTCCCGCCGAGCTGCCGCATCCGGGCGTGCATGGCGGGCAACCCGTGGCCGCGTCCTTGTGCGGCGGCGGTGGTGAAGCCGCGGCCGTCGTCGGCGATGTCGAGGACGACCTGGTCGCCCAGGTAGCTCAGGGTGAGGGTGACGGTGCGCGCGGCGGCGTGCTCGCGGACGTTCGCGAGGGCGCCCTGGGCGATGCGCAGCAGCGCGGACTGCACCCGGTCCGGGAGCGGTACGGGGGTTCCGTCCTGGTGGAAGCGCACGCTCAGCCGCCCGCCGGCACCGCTGCCACCCGGCCCGTCCGTAGTGGCGCCGGCCGCAGGACCCGTAGGGGGACCAGGCGTCGGGCCGGCCGTGGGAGCGGCGGTTGCCGGGCCGGTGGTGGGAGCGGCGGTTGCCGGGCCGGTCGTACGGGTGGCCAGCCGGCGGAGGGCCTCCGGGAGAGGAGTGCCGCCGGCCAGGTCGGCGGGGGCGAGGTCGTGGACGAAGCGGCGGGCCTCGGCGAGGTTGCGGGCGGTGATCTCGGTGGCCGTACGGAGGTGGCCGCGGGCGGTGGCCGGGTCGCTGTCCCAGGTCCGGTCGGCGGCCTGCAGCAGCATCTGCTGGCTGGACAGGCCCTGGGCGAGGGTGTCGTGGATCTCCATCGAGAGCCGCTGCCGCTCGGCGAGCGTGCCCTCGCGCCGCTCGGTCGCGGCCAGTTCGCGACGGGTACGCAGCAGGTCGTCGATCAGTGCCCGCTGGCGGGCCGCCTGCCGCTCCATGTGGACGAAGACGGCGGTGGCGAGCGCGGCGACGGCCGGTGGGGCCAGCACCAGGATCGGGTCGAAGTCGGTGGACAGCCGGAGTTGGGCGGCGACGACGAACGCGGTGAGCAGGCCGACCAGCACCGATGCGGCGCCGGCCGGCAGCGTCCGCAGGCCCGTGTAGAAGAGCGGCACGGCGCACCACGCGAAGCTCGGCGCGAGCAGGACCACGACGACCCACACCGTCACGACGGCAGCCAGCCAGAGCAGCCGGCGGGTGTCGGTCTGCCGGGCGTCCCGCGGACCGGGCCTCTGGGGTGAATGGGATGTATGTGATGTACGGGGCGAACGGGGTGCACGGGGTGCACGGAATGAACGAGGGGCAGGAGGCTCCGTATGGCGGTCGAGGCGCGGGCCGAGGACGTGGAGCAGGGCCAGGGTGATGCTGAGCGCGATGATCCAGGGGGTACGGGGCTCACCCGGGTGCCGGAGCAGGAAGCGGGTGAGCGAGGCGGCGAGCAGCAGGAAGAACGTCAGGTGCAGTACCGGGCCGAACCAGTGGGCGTCGGGGTCGCGACCCGGAACGGCGGTCGATCCCGCGGTCGGGGCGGCCGGCGATCCCGTGGCCGGGGCGGCCGTTGATCCCGTGGCCGGGGCGGCCGTTGATCCCGTGGTGGGGGAGGCTGTCGTTCCCCTGGCCGGTGCGTCCGGCGATCCCTCGTCCGGCTTCGCCCCGGCGGTGACCGCTTCGTGGCCGGCGGCCCCGTCCCGGTCGTCCGGGGGCTGCTGAGTGATGTGCACCGTGGGTCTCCTCGTAGGCCGACGTCCGTCGGACGGGCCCTGGTGGGGCGCCGACCTCGTAGTCGTAACCCGGGCGGAGCGGCGCCCGCATCAACCGATCGGCCGACACCGGTATCCCCCATCATGCACGGCGATCCGGGCCGGACCGCCGATCCGGGCGGGCCGTTCGCGCTCCGACGATGGGGGCATGAATCCGAGAACTCCGTTCCGCTCCTCCGATGCCTCCCCCAAGGCCTCCCGCCGGTCCTCCGGCCAGGCCTCCGACCAGATGACCCGCAAGATCTCCCGCAAGGTCTCTCGTAAGGTCTCCGCGGTCGGTGCCGTCGCCGCGGCCGCCGGTGTCGCGACCGCCCTGGTGGGCGCGGGCGTCCTCGGTGGCGCCTCCGCGTCCGCCGCGCCCTCGTCCACGAGCTCGGTCGCCGCGTCCTCGTCCGTGAATGTCGGCAAGGGCCTCACCCGCACCAGCACCCACCTCACCATCGACGCCGCCACCAAGGCCGCCCAGGCCGCGTTGAAGGCGGCCGAGAAGGCCGGGCAGCGGGTCTCGGTGGCCGTCGTGGACCGCAACGGCAGCACGCTGGTCGCGCTGCGCGGCGACGGTTCCGGACCGCAGGCGTACGAGTCGGCGGCGCGGAAGGCGTTCACCGCGGTCTCCTGGAACGCCCCCACCTCCGAGCTGGTCAAGCGCCTCGACCAGGCCCCCACGCTCAAGGACATCCCCGGCACCCTCTTCCTGGCGGGCGGTGCGCCGGTCCAGGACGAGGACGCGCCGATCGCCGGCATCGGGGTGGCGGGGGCGCCGAGCGGGACCCTCGACGAGCAGTTCGCCCAGGCCGGCGTGCAGGCCCTCGACGGGTAGCCCAAGGGGTCCGGAGAGACGGGAGAACGGAGAACGGACAACGGAGGACGGAGGCGGGGACGGCAGGGGCGGGAGAACCGTAGGGGCCCAGACGGGCAGGTGAGCCGAACGGGGCCGGAGCCCCTATAGCAGCCTCAACCCCCGCCGCCCCCCTGCGCAGCGTCAGCCCCCGCGCGTCCGCCTACGGCAGCGTCAGCACCCGTGGCCCGTCCTCCGTCACCGCGACCGTGTGCTCGAAGTGGGCGGCACGGCCGCCGTCGGTGGTGCGCAGGGTCCAGCCGTCGTCGTCCGTCACGTAGGCGTCCGCGCCGCCGGCGAGGAACATCGGCTCGATGGCGATCACCAGGCCGGGGCGCAGTACGTAGCCGCGTCCCGGCCGGCCGTTGTTCGGGACCGGCGGGTCCTCGTGCATCTGCCGGCCGATGCCGTGGCCGCCGAAGTCGCGGGGGATGCCGTAGCCGGCGGCGCGTCCGATGCTGCCGATCGCGTGGGAGACGTCGCCCATCCGGGCGCCCGGTACGGCGGCCGCGATACCGGCCGCCAGCGCCCGCCGGGTGGTGTCCATGAGCCGCTCGTCCTCGGGGCGAGGGGTGCCGACCGTGAAGCTGGTGGCGGCGTCACCGGCCCAGCCGTCCACCACCGCGCCGCAGTCGATGCTCACCAGGTCGCCGTCGCGCAGCCGGTACCCGTCCGGGATGCCGTGCACGATCGCGTCGTTGACGGACGCGCAGATGACGGCCGGGAACGGGGTGGGCGCGAACGACGGGCGGTAGCCGAGGAAGGGCGAGGTGGCGCCGGCCTCGCGCAGGACCGCCCGGGCGGCCTCGTCGAGGTCCAGCAGCCGCACCCCGGGCGCGGCGGCCGCGCGCGCCGCGGCCAGCGCGTCGGCCACGACCCGGCCGGTCACCCGCATCGCGTCCACCGCGGTGTCCGTCTTGATTTCCACCATGGATGACCTCCGCAGGACAGGGGGAGTACGTCACTCACCGGTATTTGTTTACCGGTAATTGTTTACCGGTATTAGTATCACGGGCATGGTGCGAACTCCACTGACTCCTTGGGAGCGGGAACGCGGTGAACGGCTCGGCGCGCTGCTGCGGGCGGCGCGTGGCGGGCGGAGCATGGTCGAGGTCGCGGCGGCGGCGGGGCTGTCCGCCGAGACGCTGCGGAAGATCGAGACCGGCCGGGCGCCGACCCCGGCGTTCTTCACGGTCGCGGCGCTGGCCGGCACGCTCGGACTGTCGCTGGACGAGGTGGCGGTGCTGGCCACACCGCCCGAACCGGCGGAGGGGGCGGCGAGCGGGAGCGGCGCGGCCGCCTGACCCGAAACGCGCGAAGGGCCGGCCCCCCGAAGGGGACCGGCCCTGAAGCAAGCCTGCAATCCACCGGCTCACAGCCCGGCGAACGTCGAGGACTCGGACGCTCACGCCGAAGTCCTTGACGCCGACGACGACTCGGGCGCTGACGCAAGAGTCCTTCGCGTCAACGACTCGGACGCTGACGTCGAAGCCCTTGACGCCGACGACGACTCAGAGGCTGACGCCGAAGTCCTTGACGTCGGCGACGACTCAGACGTTGACGCCGAAGTCCTTCGCGATGCCGACCAGGCCCGACGCGTAACCCTGGCCCACCGCACGGAACTTCCACTCCGCGCCGTTGCGGTACAGCTCGCCGAAGACCATGGCGGTCTCGGTGGCCGCGTCCTCGCTCAGGTCGTAGCGCGCGATCTCCGCGCCACCGGCCTGGTTGATGATGCGGATGAAGGCGTTCCGCACCTGGCCGAAGTTCTGGCTGCGGTTCTCGGCGTCGTAGATGGACACCGGGAAGACGATCTTGTCGATGTCGGCCGGCAGCGCCGCCAGGTTGACGTTGATCTGCTCGTCGTCGCCCTCGCCCTGGCCGGTGACGTTGTCGCCGGTGTGGACGATCGACTGGTCCGGCGTGCTCTTGTTGTTGAAGAAGACGAAGTGCTGGTCGGAGTAGACCTTGCCGGTCGCGTTCACCGCGATCGCGCTGGCGTCGAGGTCGAAGTCCGTGCCGGTGGTGGTGCGGACGTCCCAGCCGAGGCCGACCGTGACGGCGGTCAAGCCCGGTGCCTCCTTGGTGAGCGAGACGTTGCCGCCCTTGGACAGGCTTACAGCCATGGGGATGTCCCTTTCCTAGTCAACGCGTCGAGTCGTCGGGCTCCGTGCTGCCACGAAGCTACCGTCACCCACCAGAACGTCGTCGGGGGACCGTGAGGTTCCAGCTCTCTTTACTTTCTTTGCGCAATCCTGATGCCGTGTTTTGCCTGCCGTGTTTTGCGTAATTCTGCTGCCGGTTTCGACGTGGCATGCCGGAATCTGATGTGCGGCCAGGTCAGGGGGACGAAAAGTGGGTGACGGGGCGGGCGGATCCGCGGGATCATAGGGCCATGTCCGGGCCCCATGTCATCCGCGGTTCGGTCGTCCTTCCCGAGGCCGAGCTCGTCTGGCGTTTCTCGCGGTCCTCGGGTCCGGGCGGCCAGCACGTCAACACCAGCGACAGCCAGGTCGAGCTGCGCTTCGACCTCGGCAGCACCCAGGCGCTGCCGCCGGTGTGGAAGGAGCGTGCGCTGGAGCGGCTGGCCGGCCGGCTGGTCGACGGCGTGCTGTCGGTACGCGCCTCCGACCACCGCTCCCAGTGGCGCAACCGCGAGACCGCGGCCGTCCGGATGGCCGCGCTGCTCGCCGAGGCCACCGCGCCGCCGCCCAAGGCGCGCCGGAAGTCGCGGATCCCACGGGGTATCAACGAGCGCCGGCTGCGCGAGAAGAAGCAGCGCGGTGATACCAAGCGCGGCCGCTCGGGCCGCGACTGGAGCTGAGCCACGGCCCGACTGCCATCCGCCGGGCGCGCCCCACCTGCCTGCCGCCGAGCGCCCCGCACCTGCCTGCCGCCGAGCGCCCCTGACGCCCGGCCCTTGACCCCGACGCCCGGTCCTCAACCCGACGCCCGGCCCGTCACCCCAACACCCGGCCCCTCACCCCAACACCCGGCCCCTCACCCCAACTGCCGGCCCCTCACCCCAACTGCCGGTACCGTCCCCGGAAGTACGTCAGCGGGCCGTCGTCCTCGTTCGGGACCGCGGTGGACAGGACCCGTCCGATGACGAGGGTGTGGTCGCCGGCCACGATGCGCTGCTCGGTGCGGCACTCCAGGGTGGCCAGCGCACCGCTGACGAGCGGAGCGCCGGATACTTCGCCCTGTACGTGTGCGATGTCCTCGAAGAGCAGCCGGTCGCTGATGCGGCCCTTCATGGCGAATCGTCCGGCGATCTGCCGTTGATGCCCCGAGAGCACGGAAACGGCCCACAGCGGCTGCTCCGCCAGCAGGTCGTCCATCCGGGAGCCGTTGCGAACGCTCACCATCACGAGCGGCGGGTCGAGCGACACGGAGAGGAAGGCCGTCGCGGTCATGCCGACGCCCTCGCCGCGCGGCCCGGCGTCCGGGTCGTGGGCGGTGATCAGTACGACGCCGGCGGCGAGCCGGGACAGGGCGGCGCGGAACTCGTCGTCACTCACCCCCACAGCATGCGGGATCGGTGCGTCACCCGGCACGGAGGCCGGCGCGACGGTGGGGGCGGTGGTGGCGGCGGGCCCGGCGGCCGCCGCTTCGACAGGGGTTTCCGTGAACACGCCATGAACGCTAACTTCCCGCCGTCCCGGCGCGCATCGGGCCCCGGAACCACCCGCGACCTAGGTCCAGCGACGGAGGTCGTATCCAGGCTGCCGAACCCTCGGAATTTGCGTTCAGAAAGTGTAGAAAGGGTGAAGGCGAGTCTGCTGGGATGGGGTGGTGCGGCACGGTCAACGCTCGCTCACCGTCTGTGACTTGAGTCACAGACGCTTCTAATTGTTGACCCTGTGTACCGAGTGAACAGCTCACTGTGATTCAGTGAGCGTGGAATCGGACGACAAGAATCGTGGAGTCTGCTGTCGAGGTCTCAGGGGAGCGAGCGATGGAGACCGAGTCGGAGCCATACGTCCGTCTTGCGACCCTGCGGCAGCTGCACCAAGTGGTCGCCGAACTGAACACCGCGCGTAGCCTGGCGGACACCCTGCAGACCGTCGCCGACGGGGCCGTCAACGGCCTCGGGTACGAGCTGTCCGCGGTCAACCTCGTGCGGCCCGACGGCGACCTCGTGGTGGCCGCCGTCGCCGGCAGCGCGGGCGCCGAGGCCCTGATGGCCGGCCGGGTCGGCTCGCGCTCCTCCTGGGACCGCCGGCTGTCCATGGGGGAGCGGTGGGGTGACCTGTGCTTCATCCCGCACACCGAGGGCTGGGTGCTGGACGACGACGACGTACCGCAGTGGCACACGGCCGGGCCGGCGCCGCGCTTCCCCGACGAGTGGCATCCGATGGACCGCCTCTTCGCGCCCATGTACACCGCGGGCAACGGCGGCGGCGAGCTGCTGGGCGTGATCTCCGTCGACCGGCCGCGCAACGGCCGCCGCCCCGGCCCCTGGGGCCAGGAGGCGCTGCAGATGTACGCCTTCCAGTCCGCGATCGCGATCAGCAACGCCCGGCTGCGGGCGAACATGCAGCGTGCGCTGGTCCGGCTGGAGCGCGAGCAGCAGGCCCTGCGCGCCAGCGAGGAAAGCTTCCGGCAGGCCTTCGAGTACGCGCCCAGCGGGATGGCCGTGGCCGAAATGGGCGGGGACCAGCACGGGCGGCTGCTACGGACCAATGACGCGCTGTGCCGGCTGCTCGGCCGCACCGCCTCCGGGCTGCGCCGGTACTCCTTCTCCGACCTGGTCCATCCCGAGGACATCGGCACCCTGCTGCGCACCTCCGCCGAGGGCGGCCGCGCCGAGCTGCGGCTGGCCCGCCGCGACGGCACGTACGTGTGGGTCTCGCTGCGCAACTCCGTCGTCGCCGACACCGCCGACGGCCCCCGCTATCTGCTCACCCACGTCGAGGACATCGAGGAGCGCAAGCGGCACGAGCTCCAACTGGCGCACCGGGCCAGCCACGACTCGCTGACCGGTCTGCCCAACAGCGCCGAACTGCGGGCCCGGCTCGGCGCCCGGCTGTGCTCCCGGCCGGCCGGCTCCCTGGCGGACGCCTACGCCTCCTCGGGCGGCGCCGACCCACGGGGCCCGCACGGCTTCCGGCCGGACGGCCAGGAGCCGTTCGACGGCGTCGACGGCTTCGAGGGCCACGCCCCGGTCCCGTTCGACCACCACGTCCACCTCGTCGCCCCTACGGACGGGCCGGCCGACGACGGTTCCAAGGGGCTCGCGGTCCTCTTCTGCGACCTCGACGGCTTCAAGTCGATCAACGACCGCTTCGGGCACAACACCGGTGACGCGGTACTGATCGAGGTCGCCCGCCGGCTGACCAACGGCGTACGGGACGGCGACACGGTCGCCCGGCTCGGTGGCGACGAGTTCGTGGTGCTCGCCGACGGGCTGGGCACGGCCGACGCCCAGGACCTCGCGGTGCGGCTGCGGAACGCGATCATCCCGCCGATCCGGGTCGAGGGCCGGGCGGTCCGGGTGGGCGCCAGCTTCGGCATCGGCTGGGCGAGCTGCGGAATGACCGCCGAGGAGGTCCTGGAGTCGGCGGACCAGCGGATGTACGTCGAGAAGCGCTCCCGGTCGAAGGCGAACCGGCGGGCGGTGGGCTGACACCGGGCAGGCGGCCACGCTGTGGACCGGGCGGGCGCCGCGCCATGGACCGGGCGGGCGGCCGCGCTGCGGACCCGGCGGGAGCCGCGGTTGCGGACCGGGCGGGCGCCGCGGCCGCGGACCGTGCGCGGACTGCTCGGCGGACCGTGCGGGAACTGTGCCGCGGACCGGTCTGCGCCGCGCGGCGCATCTCACATCCGCGGTCCGCCGGCCCCCGCACCAGCAGTTCACCGATCCGTAGCGATCTCGTGGCCCGCCGGGCTCGGTGTGGGCCGGACGCGAGGGGGTAGGCTGCGCCGATGCGGCGCGGCGCCGCCCAGGGGCCCGGACCAGAGATTCGCGCAGCAGACGTCTGCGCACGCGTACCGACCGACGCGTTCATGACGCGCACACATCGCTTGGGAGTGACACGGAATGACGGCCGGCAACAACGGCGCGGACACGCCGGAGAACGACGACCCCTTCGCCTACCTCTACCGCGCGGAAGGCGGCGAGGGCGGGGCACCGGGCTCGGCGGGCGCCGGCGGGGCGGCCCGACAGCCGGGGGTGCCGCGCACGTCGTACAACCAGGTGCGGGCGGTCGGCCAGCGCCAGTACGGCCAGCAGGCCCAGCAGCAGGTCACCTACGGGCAGCCGAACGCCACCTACGCCGCGCCGGAAACCCTGCCCGGCGGTGACCGCACCCGGGCGGTGCCGGCGCCCGGCCACGGCGGTGAGCCGGAGCCGCGCCGCCGCAACGGCCTGCTGATCGGCGCGGTCGCGGTGGTCGCGGTGGTCTGCATAGGCATCGGCGTCGCGATGCTCACCAACAACGGCGATGACGCCAAGAAGAACAACGCCGGCAACTCCGGCCCCACGGCCGGCGACACCGTCAAGCCGAGCGAACAGCCCCACAGCAAGCCCAAGCCCGGCGAGCTCCCCAAGGAGGACGCCGGCAGCCTCCGCCTGGACGGCGGCGCGACCACGGCGAAGGACATCGAGGGCGCCCGCTCGACCAGCGGTTCGTACGTCACCGGCTTCAACCAGGTCGGGGCGAAGGTGCAGTGGAACGTCGACGTACCGGACGCCGGCGATTTCCGGCTGTACGTGCGCTACAGCATCCCGGGCCAGGACGCCAACGCCACGCTCTCGGTCAACGGCAAGCCCAACAACCAGCCGCTGGGCCTGAAGAACTTCATCCACTCCCCGGAGGGCGACTGGAAGAAGGGCTGGCAGTCGACCTGGGCTCCGGTGACCCTCAACAAGGGCACCAACACCGTGGAGATCGCCTGCGCCCAGGGCAACCAGTGCAACGCCATCCTCGACCAGCTGTGGCTGAAGGGCGCCAACCAGTAGCTTCCGACCGGTACTTCCGCGGCGCGGGCGGGCAGGTCCGGTACGGCGTATCCGGTTGCCGGAGTCGCTTCGAGCGAGTGGACCGGGGCGGAGCCAAGTCGCTGCCAAGTGCCCGAAGGGCAATGTCCGTGGCTGGTCACCGCCGAACTTCGGAGGCCACGCCTACAGCTTGATCAGCCCCACCTCCAAGACTCCGTGGCCGGTGAAGAGCATTGCCGTCCGGGGGCCGTGACGGTGTAGCAGTTCGCCCCGCTCCCGGCCTCGGTGGTCAGCGATCCTTGAGGTCGGTGACGGAGGCGGTCGCCACCGCCGGCAGCAGCTCCTCGTACGTCGTCAGGTCGAACTCGCCGGCGGCCGGGGCGCGGACCGTCGCGGCGGACAGGGCCACCGCGCGGGCCAGGCGGGCGGGCCACGGGAGGTCCTCCACCAGGCCGGAGAGCAGTCCGGCGACCGCTGAGTCGCCGGCGCCGGTCGGATTGCCGGCGAACCGGCGGGGCGGGGCGGCCTGCCAGGCGCCGTCCGCGGTGACCGCCAGCATCCCGTCCGGGCCCAGTGAGGCGGCCACCGCGTGCGCGCCGCGGCGGCGGGTGTCGCGGGCGGCGCGCAGCGGCTCGGTGCTGCCGGTCAGTGCGGCCAGTTCGTCGGCGTTGGGCTTGGCGAGGTCGGGGCGGGCGGCCAGGCCCCGGCGCAGCGGTTCGCCGCTGGTGTCCAGCAGGACGGGGACGCCGGCGGTGCGGGCGGCGCGGGTGAGGCGGGCGTAGACGTCGACCGGGACGCCCGGGGGGAGGCTGCCGCACAGGGCCACCGCCCGGGCCTCGCCCAGCAGCTCGCGGTAGGTGCCGAGGAAGGTGTCCCATTCGGCGGGGGAGACGGTCGGGCCCGGCTCGTTGAGCTGGGTGGTGTCCCCGGTGGTCGCGTCGACGACGGCGACCGTGCGGCGGGTGGCGCCGCCGACCGGGACCAATGCGTCGGTGACCGCCGTCTCGGCGAGCAGGGCGCGCAGCGCGTTCCCGGTGCCGCCGCCCGCGAAGCCGGTGGCGACGGTGCGGTGGCCGAGTGCGGCCAGTACCCGGGCGACGTTGACGCCCTTGCCGCCGGGGCGTTCGGACACCTCGGTGATCCGGTTCGTGCGGTGCGCGCGGAGCCGGGGCACGCGGTAGGTGATGTCCAGGGCGGCGTTCAGCGTGACCGTGAGGATCATGGTCGCCCCTCCGGGCAGTCATGGCCGGGCGGCCTGGGTCGGGCAACCGCGCACGGCGGTGGCATGCGGACAAGTGCGCGAGCGATCATGCCATCGTCGGGGCGGTTGGCCCAGACCCGCAGCTCACCTCACGCGCTCTGCGGGCGCACCACCCACTCGCCCTGGCGCATGACGCCGACCAGGGCGAACGCCGCGTCCAGCACCACCAGGTCGGCGTCCTTGCCGGCCGCCAGGGAGCCGGTCCGGTCGTCGATGCCCAGCAGACGGGCCGGGGTGGCCGACAGCGCCTGGACGGCCTGATCCACCGTCAGGCCATCGACCAGCACCGCCCGTTGGAAGACGCGGTCCAAGGTGAGCGTGGAGCCCGCGATGGAGCCGGCCGTGGGGCCGTCGCTGATCCGGGCCACCCCGTCCCGGACCTCGACCTGCATGGGGCCGAGCGGATACCTCCCGTCGTCCATGCCGGCCGCGCCCATGGCGTCCGTGATGAACGCGACCCGGCCGTTGCCCGCCTCGCGGACGGCCAGCTGGAGCATCGCGGGGTGCAGATGGGTGCCGTCGTTGATGAGCTCGACGGTGATCCGCTCGTCCTCCAGGAGCGCGGCGACCGGCCCCGGCGCCCGGTGGCCGAGCGGCGGCATCGCGTTGAAGAGGTGGGTGGCGACGGTCGCGCCCGCGTCGATGGCCTGCCGGGTCGCGTCGTAGGACGAGTCGGTGTGGCCGACGGCGGCGATCACCCCGGCGTCGGAGAGCAGCCGTACGGAGTCCAGGCCGCCGGGCAGTTCGGGGGCGACGGTCATCATCGCGGCGGTGCCGTGCGCCGCGGCGAGGAGCGCGCGGACGTCGGAGGGGTCCGGGTCGCGCAGCAGTCCCGGCTGGTGGGCGCCGCAGCGGTGCGGGGAGATGAACGGGCCCTCGAAGTGGATGCCGGCCAGTTCGCCCTGCTGGACCAGCTCGGCCAGCACCCCGGCCTGCCGGGCGAGTTCGGACAGTTCGCCGGTGACCGTGGAGGCGACCATCGAGGTGGTGCCGTGCCGGCGGTGGGTCTCCACGACGGTCATGCACTCGCCGGGGTCGGCGGACGAGAACGAGCCGCCGCCCCCGCCGTGCACATGCATGTCGACGAAGCCGGGGACGACGAGGTGGCCGGTGAGGTCCATGGCGTCGGTGCCGCGGTCCTCGGTCAGGTCGGCGTCGCGGCTGTGGACCGCGGCGATCCGACGGCCCTCGACGGTGATCCGGCCGCGTTCGACGACGCCGGAGGGGCGGGCGATCCGGGCGCCGGCCAGGACGGTGCGCCGGGGACCCGCGGCCGGCTGCGCGGACTGTTGCAGTGCCATCAGGCGGTTACCTCCGTGGAGAGAAGATCCCGGGCGAGGAGTCCCGCGCCCAGGCACCCGGCGGCGTCCCCGAGGGCCGCCGGAACGATCGAGGGGAGCGGCTGGAACGTAACGCGCCGCCGGACCGCTTCCCGCAGAGGCGTGAACAGCGTGTCGCCCGCCTCGGCCAGTCCGCCGCCGATGATCACCATCTCCGGGTCGAGCAGGGTCAGCCCGGTGACCAGGCCGTCGGCCAGCGCCTCCACCGCGTCCCGCCACACCGCCAGGGCCCGTTCGTCGCCGGACGCCACGGCCTTGGCCGCGTCCGCCGCGCTGGCCCGCGGGTCGCCGCAGGCCGCCGCCCAGTCCCGGCCCACCGCGGCGGCCGAGGCCAGCGTCTCCAGACAGCCCCGCTGGCCGCAGCCGCAGGTCCGCCCGCCGGGCCGTACGACGATGTGGCCGATCTCGCCGGCGCTGCCGTGGGCGCCGGCCTCGATGCGGCCGCCGATGCCGATGGCGCCGGCGATGCCGGTGCCCAGCGGGACGAACAGGAAGCGGCCGGCGTCCCGGCCGGCACCGATCCGGCCCTCCGCCAGGCCGCCGGTGCGCACGTCGTGGCCGAGCGCGACCGGGACCCCGCCGAGCCGCTCGGAGAGCAGCGCCCGCAGCGGCACGTCCCGCCAGCCGAGGTTCGCGGCGTAGACGGCGGTGCCGGAGGTCTCGTCGACGATGCCGGGGACCGCGACGCCGGCGGCCTCGGCGGGGGCGCCGAAGCGGGCGGCGCCGAGGTCGCGGAGCTCGGCGGCGAAGCCGAGGATCGTCTCGACCACCGCCTCGGGGCCGTGCTCGCGGCCGGTGGGGCGCCGTGCCTCGTAGAGCAGGGCGGGCGGTGTCTTCCCGGACGGCGCGGGGCCCACCCCTACGAGGGCGGCCTTCATCCCGGTGCCGCCCACATCCAGGGCGATGACATGTCTCACGGGAACAGTTTCGCGCGCTGCGCCCCGAAAGGTCTAGTCCACTCACCGGTCCGGTCCGGGTGAAGGAAGTGTGGGAGCCCGATACCGAAGCGCAATCGCCTGTGGTGTAGACCTTGTACCGAACGCGGGTGGAAACTCGCTGTTCACGCCGGGCGAGGGCGATCCCCGAGACGGTGTCGAAGAACCCGGCGGACACAGAATTTCGGGACAGGAAAAGGGCGGTAACAGCGGGTGCAGCGGCGGTACTTGAGCCTGGCGGCGGCAGCAACGGCCACCACCATGACACTGACACTCACCGGCTGCGGCGGCGGACCGGGCGACGGCGACGTCACCCTGAAGCTGATCGCCGCGGACTACGGCGACAGCCGGGCCAACAGCTCCCAGCACTACTGGGACCAGCTCGCCCGAGCCTTCGAGAAGAAGCACCCCGACATCAAGATCGACGTCGAGGTCGACAGCTGGACCGATGTCGACAAGCACGTCGAGGACCTGGTCAAGGAGGGCAAAGCCCCCGACCTCGCCCAGATAGGCGCGTACGCCGACTACGCGGCCAAGGGCAAGCTCTACAGCGCCGACCAGCTGCTCTCCATACCGGTCCAGGCGGACTTCACGCCCGGCCTCGCCGAGGCCGGCGAATACCACCGCGTCCAGTACGGCATGCCCTTCGGCGCCAGCACCCGGCGGCTCTTCTACAACAAGAAGCTGTTCGCCCAGGCCGGCATCACCAGCCCGCCCAAGACCTGGGACGACATCGCCCACGACGCCGCCCTGCTGAAGGCACACGGCGTCAAGATGCCCTACGCACTGCCGCTCGGCCCCGAGGAGACCCAGGCCGAGACGCTGATGTGGATGCTCAGCGGCGGCGGCAGCTACACCGACAGCATCGGCAAGTACCAGATCAACTCGCCGCAGAACATCAAGACCTTCACCTGGCTGAAGAACAACCTCGTCGGCAAGGACCTGACCGGCAGCGACCCGGCGAAGCTCAACCGCGAGGACGCCTTCGCCGGCTTCACCGCCGGCGACGTCGGCATGCTCAACGGCCACCCCACCCTCATGAAGCAGGCCGAGGCCAAGGGCATCGACTACGGCACCGTCGACCTGCCCGGCGTGCACGGCCCGGCCAAGGCCACCCTGGGCGTCGCCGACTGGATGATGGCGTTCAAGCAGAACGGCCACCGTGCCGAGGTCGGCAAGTTCCTCGACTTCGTCTACAGCGACAAGAACGTCGAGAAGTTCTCCGGCGAATACGGCCTGCTGCCGGTCACCACCTCCGCCTCCCAGGCGATGCTCGCCGACGACCACTACGCCAAGCTGCACAGCTTCCTCAAGCAGCTGGCCGCCGCCGAGTTCTACCCCGCGGACAAGACCTCCTGGCCGCTGATCTCCAAGACCATCAAGGCCAGGATGGGTGCCGTGGTCGGCCCGAACGGCAACCCCTCCGGCGTGCTCACCGACATCCAGAACACCGCGGACGCCGAGGACAACAGCGGCGAATGACGCCGCACGCGGGGACCGGGCCACCCGCCCGGCCCCCGCCCCGTCCGACCGTGCGCTTATCGTGGGAACGTGATGACGAGCGGCCCCGGCAGTACGGACGACCCGCAGGCCACCGGCGGCGCGGGCGGCTCCGGGCTGTCCGCCCGGGACGAGGCGGTGCTCGCCGTCGAGCGCCGCTCCTGGCCCGGCCCCGGCCCCAAGGAACGCGCCATCCGCGAACGGCTCGGCCTCTCCCCGACCCGCTACTACCAGCTCCTCAACGCCCTCCTGGACGACCCCCGGGCGCTCGCCCACGACCCCGTCACCGTCAACCGGCTGCGCCGGATGCGCGACGCCCGCCGCGCCCGCCGCTGACCGGGCGCCCGTCGCGGCACGGGCGGTTTCGCGACCCGTCGGCCCGATGCGCCCGTGCACCGGCCGTGCGCCCGCCCACCGCCGGTAGGGTCGGCGGCATGGGCAGCCCCCCGAACGTGCCGACCCCCGTCACCCCCGCCGGCCGCGACGGCCTCGCCGCGCTGCTGGCCCACCCGGAACGCGCCGTCGTCGCCCTCGACTTCGACGGCACCCTCGCCGACATCGTCCCCGACCCGGAGAAGGCCCGCGCCCACGAGGGCGCGGTCACCGCCCTCGGCCGCCTCGTACCGCATCTGCGCGCCGCCGCGGTGATCACCGGCCGACCGGCCACCGTCGCGGTCCGCCTCGGCGGCTTCGCCGACGTCCCCGGTCTGGAACACCTCACCGTCCTCGGCCACTACGGCGCCGAGCGCTGGGAGGCGTCCACCGGCACCGTGCACGCCCCGCCGCCGCACCCCGGCATCGCCGCCATACAGGGCGAACTCCCCGGCGTCCTGGACGCCTCCGGCGTCTGGCACGGCACCTGGGTCGAGACGGCCATCGAGCGCAAGGGCGGCCGGGCCATCGCCATCCACACCCGCCGTGCCGACGACCCCCAGGGCGCCTTCGAGCGGCTGCGCGCGCCGCTCACCGCGCTGGCCGAACGCCACGGCCTGATCGTCGAACCGGGCCGGCTCGTCCTCGAACTCCGCCCGCCCGGCATGGACAAGGGCGTCGCGCTCGCGGACTGGATCCGCGAAACCGGCGCCTCGACGGTCCTCTACGCCGGCGACGACCTCGGCGACCTGGCCGCCTTCGGCGCCGTCGAGAAACTCCGCTCCGAGGGCCTGACCGGCCTCCTGGTCTGCAGCGGCAGCAACGAGGTCACCGAACTCGCCGACCGCGCCGACCTGGTCGTCGCCGGCCCCGCGGGCGTCGTCGACCTCCTCGACGCGGTGGCGTCCCGGCTCACCGACCGCTGAACCACCGACCCCCTGTCGAGCCGCGGGAATATCCCCCATCCCCACCCCCTTGTGGCCCCGCAGGGGGCGTTCGCGTCCCCTAAGGGATGTGTTCGCCCCCGCCCTAGGGGACGCCCCGTCCCCCTGGCACGCACGCCCCCAAGTGCTGCGCCCCGGGCTTGCGCTGCGCCCCGAGCCGGCGCCACCTCCCCGGGCCACGGCGCCACCTCCCAGGCGACGGAGCTACCTCCTCCGGCACCGGCGCCACCTCCCCCGGCAACGGCGCTACCTCCCCAACCCCAGCACCGCCTCCGCCGTGGTCCAGTCCCGGGCGATGGCCTGCTGGGCCTTCGTCAGGTCGGCCCTGCCCGAGCAGATCGCGGCCTTGAGGCGGTTCTCCACCACGTCCTTGGGGTTGTTGGGCCCGGCGCCCGGCCGGTGCCCCGGGGACGGCGGTTCGACCCAGAGGTTGCGGGGATCGTTGGGGTCGCCGCCCAACTGGAGGCTGATGAGGTGGTCGTACTCGGCGTCGTGCAGCGGGCCCGTATAGCCGTACGACGCGGCGTTGGCCTTCTTCTCGCGGCTGGTGATGTTCACCGGCGGCCGGATGTCCTTGGTGTAGCCGCTCCGGCAGATCGTCGACCTGAGGGTCGCCGCGGTCACCTTCGGATTCGTCGCGCCCGGCGTGCACTTCGGGTCCGGCAGCGGCTGCTTGCCGGTGGTGTGGCGGACGTGGCAGGTACCGGGCGCGGGCTGCCGCTGCACGGTGTACGCACCCTGGGGGCCGGGCCCGACGGCTATCGCCCCGGTGGGCGGGGCGGGGGACGACGTCCCGGAAGGGCCCGATGTCCCGGAAGGGCCCGATGTCCCGGAAGGGCCCGACGTGCGGCCCGAACTCCCCTTGGCGTCGGGATGGGTCGGGACGGACGAACACCCGCCGGCCGCGAGGGCCAGCACGGCGACGGCCGCCATCGTGGACGTACGGACGGAAAGCGGCAGGGCACGCGCGGAGTTCGGCATGAAGAAGAACTACCCCACCGCGGACCGGAACAGCCCGCGCCCCGGTGGCGCGGACCTGAACAGCGCGTGGCGCGACCCGGACGCCGCCTCCCGGCCGCGCCCCGCGCCGCCCTCGCTCAGCCCTCCTGCAACGCCCGCAACTGCTCCAGGAACCAGCGCGCCGGCGGCAGCGCGGTCGCCGCCGCGGCCAGCCGTTCGGTGCGCTCCGTCCGTTCCCCGGCCTTCATCGTCAGCGCCTCGTGCAGCGCCCGCGCCGTACCGCCCACGTCGTACGGATTGACCGTCAGCGCCGCGGCACCCAACTCCTCATGGGCGCCGGCCTCCCGCGACAGCACCAGCGCACAGCCCTCCTCGGACACCACCGGGATCTCCTTCGCGACGAGGTTCATCCCGTCCCGGATCGGGTTGACCAGCGCCACGTCCGCCAGCCGGTACGCCGCCAGCGACCGCGCGAAGTCGTCCTTCACGTGCAGCACCACCGGCCGCCAGTCGTCCGTGCCGAACTCGGCGTTGATCTCCTCGGCCAGCCGCCCCACCTGCGCGGTGTACTCCCGGTACACCGCCAGGTCCTGCCGCGAGGGGTAGGCGAAGGCGACGTGCACCACCCGCTCCCGCCACTCCGGCCGGTCCACCAGCAGCTCCCGGTACGCCAGCAGCCCGCGCACGATGTTCTTCGACAGCTCGGTACGGTCCACCCGCACGATGGTCCGGCGCGCCGTCCCGTCCGGGCCGGTGCCGATCTGCTCGCGCAGCGCCGCCAGCCGCTCGTCCACGTCGGCCCGCCGCGACCGCTCCCGCAGGAACGCGGCGTCCGCCCCCAGCCCGTACACCCCGAGCCGGGTGCCGCCGGTGCCGTCCAGCACCTCGGCGCAGCACGCGCTGAAGGCGTCCGCCCAGCGGTGCGTCAGGAACCCCAGCTGGTCGGCGCCGGTCATCCCGCGCAGCAGCTGCTCGGCGATCCCGTCCGGGAGCATCCGGAAGTACTCGGGCGGCGCCCAGGGGGTGTGCGAGAAGTGCGCGATCTTCAGGTCCGGCCGCAGCGCCCGCAGCATCCCCGGCACCAGCGCCAGGTGGTAGTCCTGCACCAGCACCGCCGCGCCCCGGCCCGCCTCGGCGGCGAGCGCCCGCGCGAAGGCGTGGTTGTACGCCTCGTAGGCCCCCCACTGCCGCCGGAACTCCGCGTCGAAGACCGGCTCCAGCGGCGTCTGGTAGAGCATGTGGTGGACGAACCACAGCACCGAATTGGCGATGCCGTTGTAGGCGTCGGCGTGGATATGAGACGGGATGTCCAGCATCCGGACGCGCTGTCCGCCGGTGTCGGCCCGGTCCAGCACGTCGCCGGTCCGCCGCACCGCCTCCCGGTCGCCCTCACCGAGCGCGGCACACACCCACACCGCGTCCGTCTCGGGTCCGATCGCCGACAGCCCCGACACCAGCCCGCCCCCGCCCCGCTTCGCGGTCAGCGCCCCGCCTTCCCCCAGGGCGTACGAGACCGGTCCGCGATTGGACGCGACGAGAACCTCGGCACCTGCGTGCACCACATTGCGCTCGGAGACCATGTCGCGAGATTAACCAGTGACGGATCCGTGCAAACGTGCGACGCGGGTCAGGCCGCCCGCCTGGCCGCGTATTCCGGGATGTCGGTCATGGGCGGCCGTTCCTCGGTGTCCACGTCCGTGGTGCGGGGCACGAAACCCGCCTCGCCCCGGTCGAACTGGGTGAGCCGGGGCCGCACCAAGTGGCCGCGGGCCAGGCGGAGTTGGGCGGTGCGGTAGATCGCGGCGGCCATCCGGCCGAGGGCCTGGCCGTCCTGATGGCGGTGCCTGCGTACGCCGACGTCCACCTGGGCGAGGGCGTCCAGGCCGACCGTGTGCAGCGCGTCGACGAGCAGGCCCAGCTCGACGCCGTAGCCGACCGGGAAGGGCAGCCGCTCCAGCAGGGAACGGCGGGCCGCGTACTCGCCGCCCAGCGGCTGGACGAAACCGGCCAGCTGCGGCCAGTGGAGGTTGAGCAACGGACGGGCGACGAGTTCGGTGACCCGGCCGCCCTGGCCCGGACCCCCGCCCTCGCCCCCGGTCTCCAGCGGGCGGTCGTACATCGCCTTGACGAACTGCAGGTCCGGGTCGGTCAGCAGCGGTCCGACGATCCCGGAGACGAAGGTCGCGGAGAACTCCCGCAGATCGGCGTCGACGAAGCAGATGATGTCGCCGGTGGTCGCGAGCAGCGAGCGCCACAGCACCTCGCCCTTGCCGGGGACGGCGGGGAGCCGCGGCAGCACGGCGTCACGGTGGACGACCTTGGCGCCGGCCGCCGCCGCGACCCCGGCCGTCCGGTCGGTGGAACCGGAATCCAGCACCACCAGCTCGTCGACCAGCGGGACGGCGTCGGTCATCAGCTCGGCGCGGATCGTCGCCACGATCGTGCCGACCGTGGCCTCCTCGTCCAGCGCGGGCAGGACGACGCTGACCGTACGGCCCGTCTGGCGCTTGGCCGCCAGCAGCTGCTCCAACGGGCGGTCGGCAGCCGACCAGGAGCGGCTGCGCAGCCAGCGCTCCACCTCTTCCAGCACGTCTCTTACTCCTCGGTGGCTGCCGGTGCAGCGGTCGCCAGGTGATCCATCGTGTGATCCATCTCGCGGTTCGGACGACTATCTCAACTGTCAGTGCCTTCGGTTACAGTCTTGAACAACGCGGATGACCCTCGCATGCCGGGGTCGCCTCGCGACAAACGCCTGGGTTTCGGCCCAGCGCCATACCGCTCATCCAGAGGGGCAGAGGGATACGGCCCGTTGAAGCCCCGGCAACCCTCCAGTCGGTCTCCGCGTCCAGCGCGCCGAGGCTCCCGGCTAGGGAAGGTGCCAAATCCGTCTCGCGACGAGATGCGCCGCGAGGAAGATGAGGAGAAAGGGCCTCGCCTCCATGGCTGTGCAAGTCACCGAAACCACCGCAAACCCCACCCCCGTCGCCCTGGGCCCCGCCGTCGCGCTGTCCTGCCGGGAATGCGGTGAGCGCTTCGATCTCGGTCCGATCTTCGCCTGTGCCAGCTGTTTCGGGCCGCTCGAAGTCGCCTACGACCTGCCGAGCGGCGACCCTGAGGCCCTGCGGAAGCAGATCGAGGCCGGCCCCGACAACATCTGGCGCTACGCCCCGCTGCTCCCGGTCCCCGCCGACGTGGCCGAGAAGCCGAACCTCAACCCCGGCTTCACCAAGCTCGTCAAGGCCGACCGGCTCGCCGCCGAGCTCGGCGTCACCGGTGGCCTGTACGTCAAGGACGACTCCGGCAACCCGACGCACTCCTTCAAGGACCGTGTCGTCGCGATCGCCGTCGAGGCCGCCCGCGCCTTCGGCTTCACCACCCTGTCCTGCTCCTCGACCGGCAACCTCGCCGGTGCGGTCGGCGCCGCGGCGCGCCGCGCGGGCTTCAAGTCCTGCGTCTTCATCCCGCACGACCTGGAGGCCGGCAAGGTCGTCATGGCCGCGGTCTACGGCGGTGACCTGGTCGGCATCGAGGGCAACTACGACGACGTCAACCGCTTCTGCTCGGAGCTCATCGGCGACCCGCTCGGCGAGGGCTGGGGCTTCGTCAACGTCAACCTGCGGCCGTACTACGGCGAGGGTTCCAAGACCCTGGCCTACGAGATCTGCGAGCAGCTCGGCTGGCAGCTGCCGGACCAGATCGTCATCCCGATCGCGTCCGGCTCCCAGCTGACGAAGATCGACAAGGGCCTCAAGGAACTGATCGCCCTCGGGCTGGTCGAGGACAAGCCGTACAAGATCTTCGGCGCCCAGGCGGAGGGCTGCTCGCCGGTGTCGACGGCCTTCAAGGCCGGGCACGACGTCGTACGCCCGCAGAAGCCGAACACCATCGCCAAGTCGCTGGCGATCGGCAACCCGGCGGACGGCCCGTACGTGCTCGACATCGCGCGCCGTACGGGCGGTGCGGTGGAGGACGTCAACGACGAGCAGGTCGTGGACGCGATCAAGCTGCTGGCCCGTACGGAGGGCATCTTCGCGGAGACCGCGGGCGGGGTGACCGTCGGCGTGACCAAGAAGCTCATCGAGGAGGGTCTGCTCGACCCGGCGCTGACCACCGTCGTCCTCAACACGGGTGACGGCCTGAAGACACTGGACGCGGTCGCGCCGACCACCGGGCCCTCGGCCACGATCCGTCCGAACCTGGACGCGTTCCGCGCGGCCGGCCTGGCCGGCTGAGCCCGCGCAGTCCCCGCACCCGTACTCCGTAATCCCTGTCCGGAAGGCAGAACCATGAGCGTCAAGGTCCGCATCCCCACCATCCTGCGCACGTACACCGGTGGCGAGGCCGAGGTCACCGCCGAGGGCGCGACCCTCTCCGAGGTGATCGCCGACCTGGAGAAGAACCACCAGGGCATCGCGGCGCGGGTGCTCGACGACGCCGGCAAGCTGCGCCGCTTCGTGAACGTCTACGTCAACGACGACGACGTCCGCTTCGAGCAGGGCCTGCAGACGCCGACGCCGGACGGCGCGGGCGTCTCCATCATCCCCGCGGTGGCCGGAGGCTGCTGACCTTCCGTCGGACCTGGGCCGCGCCTCCTCCCGGTGGCGCGGCCTTGCCCGTACGGTGATCGAACAGGCGCGGATTTGCGCCATCCTTTCCCCCGCTTGACCGGAATTGCCCCGTCCATCAAAAACGGACGGGGCAATTCCGTTTCGTGAAAGGGGATAGCATTGTGGCGATCTCCCCGCTGTATATGTCCCCGGGTATGCCGAGCGCATAAGAATCCGTGCTGAGTTGTGCTCAAAGTGTGTGCGGCATTTGTCGGTTAGATACGCCTATGCCCGGCCCGGCTTGCCCGGGAGAATCGCGATTTCGCCGCATATAGCCGATTCTCCGGTGCCAGAATTCTCGTCCGATTGACCTGTTGCGCTGGGCATCGGTCCAGATACATTCAGCGGCGGTCGACGCGTTCCGGCGCACACCCCACGGGCCTTTCGCGGGGTGAGGTCTGACCCGGGTCCGCGGAGTGCGGTCCTGCGCAAGGGCCAGTAATAGGGGAGTTAGGCATGGCTCAGGGCACCGTCAAGTGGTTCAACGCGGAGAAGGGGTACGGCTTCATCGCGGTCGACGGTGGTGCGGATGTATTCGTCCACTACAGCGCGATCCAGATGGACGGCTACCGCACCCTTGAGGAGGGCCAGCGGGTCGAGTTCGAGATCTCGCAGGGCCAGAAGGGGCCGCAGGCGGACATGGTCCGGGTGGCCGGCTGAGGCGCCGACCGACTGCTGCGTGGTGAAGGCCCGTACCCCTGACGGGGGTACGGGCCTTCTGCTGTCCGCCGCGACGGACGGACCTCCCGGCCGCCACCCCTCGATGGATGGGCCACGCTCCGAACGGCTTGCACTCGCATGCCTCGAGTGCTAATCATTGGCGTTAGCACTCTCCGAGTGAGAGTGACAACGAAGGACCGGGTCGGTGAGGCCCGCAGGCCGGTGGGGCAAGGAACCACAGCAGGTCTGCAGGTCGTCCGTCGCGGGCGCCAGCGCGGTCCGGAGCAATCCACCCCAGTCCGGGAGGACCACTTCACATGGCCAAGATCATCGCGTTCGACGAGGAGGCACGGCGCGGTCTCGAGCGCGGGATGAACCAGCTCGCCGACGCCGTCAAGGTCACCCTCGGCCCCAAGGGCCGCAACGTCGTCCTCGAGAAGAAGTGGGGCGCCCCCACGATCACCAACGATGGTGTGTCCATCGCCAAGGAGATCGAGCTCGAGGACCCGTACGAGAAGATCGGCGCCGAGCTGGTCAAGGAGGTCGCGAAGAAGACGGACGACGTCGCCGGTGACGGCACGACGACCGCGACCGTCCTGGCCCAGGCTCTGGTCCGCGAGGGCCTGCGCAACGTCGCCGCCGGCGCCAACCCGATGGCCCTGAAGCGCGGTATCGAGAAGGCCGTCGAGGCCGTCTCCGCCGCCCTGCTCGAGCAGGCCAAGGACGTGGAGACCAAGGAGCAGATCGCCTCCACCGCCTCCATCTCCGCCGCCGACACCCAGATCGGCGAGCTCATCGCCGAGGCCATGGACAAGGTCGGCAAGGAAGGCGTCATCACCGTCGAGGAGTCCCAGACCTTCGGTCTGGAGCTGGAACTCACCGAGGGTATGCGCTTCGACAAGGGCTACATCTCGGCGTACTTCGCCACCGACATGGAGCGTATGGAGGCGTCGCTCGACGACCCGTACATCCTCATCGTCAACTCCAAGATCGGCAACGTGAAGGACCTGCTGCCGCTCCTGGAGAAGGTCATGCAGTCCGGCAAGCCGCTGCTGATCATCGCCGAGGACGTCGAGGGCGAGGCCCTGTCGACCCTGGTCGTCAACAAGATCCGTGGCACCTTCAAGTCCGTCGCCGTCAAGGCCCCGGGCTTCGGTGACCGCCGCAAGGCCATGCTCGGCGACATCGCCATCCTCACCGGTGGCACCGTCATCTCCGAGGAGGTCGGCCTCAAGCTGGAGAACGCCGGTCTCGACCTGCTCGGCCGCGCCCGCAAGGTCGTCATCACCAAGGACGAGACCACCATCGTCGACGGTGCCGGTGACAGCGAGCAGGTCCAGGGCCGGGTCAACCAGATCCGCGCCGAGATCGAGAACAGCGACTCGGACTACGACCGCGAGAAGCTCCAGGAGCGTCTGGCGAAGCTGGCCGGCGGCGTGGCCGTCATCAAGGCCGGTGCCGCCACCGAGGTCGAGCTCAAGGAGCGCAAGCACCGCATCGAGGACGCCGTCCGCAACGCGAAGGCGGCCGTCGAGGAGGGCATCGTCGCCGGCGGTGGCGTGGCCCTGCTGCAGGCTTCCTCGGTCTTCGAGAAGATCGAGCTCGAGGGTGACGAGGCCACCGGTGCCGCGGCTGTGAAGCTGGCCCTGGAGGCCCCGCTGAAGCAGATCTCGGTCAACGCCGGCCTCGAGGGCGGCGTCGTGGTGGAGAAGGTGCGCAACCTGGCCGTCGGCCACGGTCTGAACGCCGCCACCGGCGAGTACGTCGACATGGTCGCCGAGGGCATCATCGACCCGGCCAAGGTCACCCGCTCCGCGCTGCAGAACGCCGCCTCCATCGCGGCGCTCTTCCTCACCACCGAGGCCGTCATCGCCGACAAGCCGGAGAAGGCCGCCGCGGCCGCTCCGGGCGGCATGCCGGGCGGTGACATGGACTTCTGATCCACCGCGCCGGACCTCCGGCCCGCTGGACCAGAACGCTGATCCTCCCGGATCACCCGTCCTGAACGCCGGGGCGGCACCCTCCTCCCAGGGGGTGCCGCCCCGGCGGCGTTTTACCCCCGGACCGCCGCCGTGCCCTGAGCCTCTCGGGGTGACGGCGGCATCGCGGTTACGCTGTGCACTGGATCGACCATGGACAGTCACGGCCAAGGGTCTCGGGGTGGCCGCGCCCCCGGTGATCGCAAACGAAGGAGTTTTCGTGCGAGCCAGGGTGCGTAGAGGTCTGATCAGGTCCGGTACGGGCGGCGACTGATCATGCCCGGGCGAGAGCGGAACGCGACGCAGGTGGGGGAGCCCGCACCACGGCACCTGGGGCCGCCCGGCGATCCGGGCCGCCGGGACGCCTGGGCGGCCCGACTGCTCGCCGTGGCCGCCGTGCTCTACAACGGCTGGCTGCTGGAGTTCGTCCTGCCGACCGGCCTCGACCCCCGGCACTCGTACGTCAGCGAGTTGTACGCCGCCGACCAGCCGCTGCGCGGTCTCTTCGGCGGCATCGAATGCGTCTGCGCCGCCCTCGTCGTCCTGGGCGCGCTGCTCGCGTACGGCCGGGCGGCGGGCGGCTGGTCCCGCGCCGGATGGGGGGCACTGGCCGGCCTCGGACTGTCGTCCCTGGCCGACGTCGCGCTGCCGATGCGCTGCGCGCCCTCACTGGAGCCCGGGTGCGAGCCCGTGCACCCCTGGCACACGGCCACCAGCGCCCTGGCCCACTTCTTCCTCTTCGCATCGATGGCGCTGCTCAGCCGTGCCGCCGTGGCCGAGCGCCCCCACCGGCGGCTGATCCGCCGGTGGGGGCCGCGGGTGCTGGCGGTGGCCCTGCCGGCCGCCGTGTGCACCGTGGGTCCCCTGTTCGGCCGACCCGGTTGGCACGGCGTCCCGCAGCGCGTCCATCTGGTCCTGGTGGGCGTGTGGTTCGCCCTGCTGGCCGTCGAATCACACCGCTCGGCAACGGCGGCCCGGGCATCCGCGGCACCCCGTACGGAGACCCGTTCGCCCGCGTCCACTCCCTGAGCGGCCGTCAGGCGACGCCGGACGCCGGCGGGCGTCAACCGCGCGGGGCTGTCTCACTCCATCGAGGGTGGCGGGCGTCCGGAGCTCCTGGTATTTGAACGAACCGATCGAGGACTGCTCCCCGGACGCGTACGCTGCTCCGACGATGACCGAGTTTGTCGAAGAAGTCCGTTCCCGTGTGGTGCGCCTGCTCCAGATGGCCAACACCACGGACGACCGGCTGCGCAAGCAGATCATCGCCTACGCCGACGCGACCCCCGAGCCGCCGCTGATGGGTGCGGACGGCATCGGCACGACGGGCTGCTCCCGCTGTCGCCGCACCATGTGGCAGCAGCGCGACACCGAAGGACCCGTCTGGGTCTGCGCATTCTGCGGCCACGTCGAGGCGGTGACCACCCGCGAGCACGAGGGGTCCGAGGCTTAGGACGGTGTCCCGGCGTTCTGGCGTTCCGACGTCCCGACGTTCCGGCGTTCCTGGTGCCGGCGTCCCTGGGGCCCGGTGTTCCTAGGTTTCGGCCGTGGCAGGGGCAGGGGCGGTGGTGGGCGGTGCGGCGGGAGCCGTTGTCGGCGGTTCCGCTGGTTCCGCTCCTCCCGCCGGTACTGCTGGTTCTGGGACTTCTGGTGATTCTGGTGTGGGCGGTGGGGTGTTGAGGTCGGTGCGCAGCTGGCTGCTGAAGCCGAAGAAGTACGTTGCCAGGAAGCCGGTCAGATAGCCGACTGCCAGGCCCGTCGCGTAGACCGCGAGCGTGGTGACGATGCCGTGGTTGCCCTGGACGAGGGGGAACAGCGCCCAGCCGGAAGGGCCGATGGCGGTGGCGCCGACCGTGTCGCCGAGCTGGTGGAACAGGCCGATGAAGCCGCCGCCGAACGCGCCGCCGACGCAAGCCGTGACGAAGGGCCGTCCGAGCGGGAGTGACACACCGTAGATCAGCGGTTCGCCGACGCCCAGGAAGCCCGCGGGCAGAGCGGACTTGATGGTCGTACGGACCGAGTGGTTGCGGGGGAGGCGGACGTAGACGGCGAGGGCGGCGCCGACCTGGCCCGCGCCGGCCATGGCGAGGATCGGCAGCAGGACGGTGTAGCCCTGTTGCTGGATCAGGGTGGTGTGCAGCGGGATGAGGGCCTGATGGAGGCCCAGCATGACGAGGGGGAGGAAGAGCCCGCCCAGCAGGAAGCCGGCCGCCGCGCCGCCGTGCGCGAGCAGCCAGGTGGCGAAGGACCCGATGGCGGTGGCGGCCTCACCGGCGACGTACATCAGCCCGAAGAGCGTGACCAGGCCGGTGATCAGGACCGTCAGGGTGGGGGTGAGGAGGACGTCGAGCGCCTCGGGGATTCTTTTGCGGCAGTGCTTCTCCACCTGGACGGCGAGCAGTGCGGCGGCGAGTGCGCCGAGTACGCCGCCCTGGCCGGGGGAGAGGTGGCGGCCGAAGGCGGTGATGTGGGTGACGCCGGGGAAGACGATGACCGCGGCGACCGCGCCGCCGAGCACCGGTGTCCCGCCGAACTCCTTGGCGGTGTGGTAGCCCACGAACACCGCGATCAGCGACATGAAGCCGGAGGCGAGGGCGGTCAGCGCGGGGACTACGGACGGCAGCCAGCCGAGGTTGGTGAGCAGGCCGTTGATCCCGGCGACGATGCCGCAGCCGATCAGCGCCGGGATCAGCGGGACGAAGATGTTCGCCACCCGGCGCAGGAACAGCTTGACCGGGGTGGCGTTCCGGGCCTTCTGGCGTGCCTTGAGCGCGGCGCCCTGCTCGGCGAGCTGCTCGGCGGTGGTGGACGAGGCCGCGGTGGTCGGCTGCGCGGTGGCGGTTGGGTGCGTGGTGGTGGTCGGGGGCTGGGTGGTTGCGGGCGCGGTGTTCGGTTCCTTGGCGCTGGGGGCCTGTTCCAGCAGAGCCTCGAAGGCGGGGGTGACCCGGGCTACCGTGCCGGGTCCCAGCACGATCTGGTACGTGGACCCGTCCTCGACCACTCCCATGACGGCGGGCAGCGCCTTGAGGTCCTCGTCCCGGACCAGGGAGCGGTCCCGGATGCCCAGGCGGAGCCGGGTCATGCAGTGGGTGACGGAGATGACGTTGGGGGCGCCGCCGACCAGCGGGAGGAGCGCGGCGGCGGTGGCGCGGTGGGCGTCTTCGGACATGTGCGGTGCCTTGCTGTGCGGACCATCCGGAGTGGTGGGGTTCGGAGGCGGGCGGGGCGAAGGGACGGCAGAGGAGCGCGACAGACGGTGTCAGCGGGATCCGGCGGCTTCCAGGGCCGCGCGCAGATGGCCGTCCGAGGCGGCGAGGAGGCGGGCGGCGGTCGGGCCGTCGACGCCGGCGAGCAGGGTGAGGATGGCGTTCTTCACCTCGCCGCCCGTTATGGCGAGCGCGGTCTCGATCTCGGCGTCGGTGGCGCCGGTGGCGAGCGCGACGATCCGCCGTGAGCGGGCCCGCAGCTTGTCGTTGGAGGCACGGACGTCGACCATCAGATTCCCGTAGGTCTTGCCCAGCCGGATCATGGTGATGGTCGAGAGCATGTTGAGCACCAGCTTCTGCGCGGTGCCCGCCTTGAGGCGGGTCGAGCCGGTCAGCAGCTCGGGGCCCACGACGATCTCGATGCCGTGCTCGGCGGCCGCGGCCAGCGCCGAACCGGCGTTGCAGGACAGGCCGATGGTCAGCGCACCGCGGGCCCGGGCGTGCTCGACCGCGCCGATCGCGTAGGGAGTGCGGCCGGAAGCCGAGATGCCGACGACGGCGTCCCGCTCGGTCAGCCCGATCGCGGTCAGGTCCTCGGCCGCGAACTCCTTGCTGTCCTCGGCCCCTTCGACGGCCGTGACCAGCGCGGAGGGGCCGCCGGCGATCAGGCCCAGGACCTCGGAGGGGTCGGTGTTGAAGGTCGGCGGGCATTCGCTGGCGTCCAGCACCCCGAGCCGGCCGGCCGTGCCGGCGCCGGCGTAGACCAGCCGGCCGCCACGGGCCATCCGGGCGGCGGTGGCGTCGATGGCGGCGGCGATCTCGGGGAGCCGCCGGGCGACCGCGGCGGGGACGGTGGCGTCCTCGTCGTTCATCGTGCGGGCGATGTCGAGCGTGGAGCGGCGGTCGATCTCGGCGAGGTCGGGACGGAACGCCTCGGTGGTGAGGCCGTCCAACTCGGCCCGCAGGTCGGCGTAGTGGGGGTGGTCGGCGGTGGAGGTCATGGCTCGGTGGCTCTTTCCGGGTCGGGCGTACGCCGCCCCCGCGCGGCGGGCGGCGGTCAGGGCTGGTGGCGGTGGGCCAGTGCCTCGTAGGAGGCGGAGAGGGCGGGGGCGGCGGTCTCGTACGTCCGCTGCGCGACGCCTATGAACAGGCAGTCCACGACCAGCAGTTGGCTCGTCCGGGAGGACATCGCGGCCGGGCGCAGTTCGCTCTCGCGCGCGGTGGAGGTGGTCAGGATGTGGTCGGCGTACGCGGCGATCTCGCCGTCCGGGCGGCCGGTGATGGCGATCGTCGTCGCGCCGTGGTCGAAGGCCACCCGCAGGGGCTCTATGACGTCGGTGGTCCGGCCGGAGTGGGTGATCGCGAGGGCGACGTCACCGGTCCGCATCTGCACGGCGTTCGTCACCGCGAGGTGGGGGTCGGCGTGCGCATGCGCGATCAGGCCGATGCGCAGCAGCTTCTGGACCAGGTCCTGGCCGACGAGGTTGGACGCACCGATGCCGTACACATCGATCCGGCGGGCGGACGCGAGCGCGGCGACCGCCGCTTCGAGCTGGGTGACGTCCAGCGCGGCCGCGGTGTCGGCCAGGCACTGCTGCTCTTCCTGCGCCAGCTTGGCGACGACGTCGATGAGGGAGTCGTCGACCGCTATGTCGGCCGTCACCGCGGGCGCGCCGCCGGCCGCCTGCTGCGCGGCGAGCGCGGCGAGCGCAAGTCGGAGGTCGCGATAGCCCGGATAGCCGAGCAGTCGCGACGTGCGTACGACGGTGGCTTCGCTGGTGCCGGTGCGCTCCGCGAGGCCGGTGACGGTCAGGGCGGCGCAGCCGGCCGGGTCGCTCGCGACGGTCTCGGCGACCCGCTGCATGGAGCGGGTCATCGTCGGCGCGAGGCTGCGGACCTTGGCGGCCAGCGCCGCGGGGGCGGGTGGGGCCGGGGCCGGTCGGGTCTCGACGGCCACGCCCTTGAAAGTTTCCTTCAGGCTGCTGCTCACGCTTGAAAAGTAATTTCATCGCCGCACCGCGTCAATACCCTCCGTGAGGGCTGTGGACAACGCACGGTCTCGGCCGCCGGGCCTGTGGACAACGCCGAGCGGCGTCGGGCGGCCGGGAGACAATGGAGGGCATGGAGCTGGAACAGGCATTGCACGCCGCGCGAGCGCTGGTGCTCGCCGACCTGATGGCGGACAAGGTGGCCGACGCCGACATCGTCTCGCTCGTGGAGGACGCGGTCGTCCACCGCCGGTGGTGGGTCGAGCAATGGCCTGAAGGCGCGGCGTTCGTCGCGGGACTGATCGCGCAGGACGTCCAGGACGCCCTCCTGGAGAGGTACGGCCGCTGGCCGCTGTGCCCGGTGTGTGTGGAGTCGGGCGACCCCCATGCCCTCGATGTGGAGCCGGAGTTGGGGCCCGACCCGCACTGGGTCTGCCCGAAGACGGCGGTCGCGGTCGCCCGCGTCGGCCGGCTCCGCGCCCCGGCGGAAGGCTGAGGTGGCCGTTGGCGATCTACATAGACCCGCCGATATGGCCGGGGCACGGCCGTATGTGGTCGCACCTGGTCAGCGATGTGTCCTTCGCCGAACTGCATGCCTTCGCCGCGCGCATCGGCGTACCCCGGGGCGCCTTCGAGCGCGACCACTACGACCTGCCGGCCGAGCGGTACGACGATGCGGTGCACGCCGGGGCCGTGGAGGTCGGCAGCAAGGAACTGCTGCGCCGGCTGACGGACGCCGGCCTGCGCCGACCCAAGCACCGGCCGGCGCGGACCCGGTAGGGGGCGCGGGCACGTACGCACGCAAGCCATACGGGCGCGGGCCGTACGCGCGCGAGCCGTACGCAGGCGATAGCGGTACGGACGCGAGCGGTACGGGTGCCAGCTGTGGACGCGAGCTGTACGGGCGCGAGCTGTATGCGTGCGGGCGGTATGGAGGCGGCCCGGCGCGGCCGGTCGGTGCGCCGGGCCGTTGTTGTCGCTACAGCTGCTTCGCGGTCTCCGGCGCGGTGCTCGTGGCGGCCGCCGGGCCAGCCAGGCCAGCCGGGCCCGCCGTCCCCGACGACGCGATCAGCCGTGAGTGGTTCGTCCTGCGGTGCAGCCGGAAGGCGACGGCGGTGGTGAGGACCGCGACCGCGGCCAGTGCCGCACCCGTCCAGGCGACGGACGGGTAGCCCCAGCCCGCGCCGATGGTCAGGCCGCCCAGCCAGGGGCCGATGGTGTTGCCGATGTTGAAGGCGGCGGTGGTGGTCGCGCCGGCCAGGGTGGGCGCGGCGTTCGCCACGTTGAACATCCGGGCGTTCAGGGCCGGGGCCGTGGCGAACGCGGTGACCCCGAGCATCAGCGACAGCGCGATCGCGGCCACCGGGCTGTGGGCGGTCAGCGCCAGTACGGCCAGGACCACCGTGGACGCGGAGATGCCGCCGAAGAGCGTCCCGAAGAGATGCGCATCGGCGACCCGGCCGCCGATGAACGTGCCGATCAGCGCGCCGACGCCGAACAGCGCCAGTACCGTCGGCACCCAGCTCTCGGCGAGCCCGGCGGTGTCGGTCAGCAGTGGCGAGAGGTAGGAGAACAGGGCGAAGACCGCGGCGCCGTTCATGGCCGTCGCGGTCAGCGCCAGCCATACCTGCTTGTCCTTGTAGATGGTCAGCTCGCGGCGCAGTCGCGGGCGGTCGTCGCCGGTCGGCACGCTCGTCCGCGGCACCAGCGCGACGACGCCCAGCAGTCCCACCGCGGCGAGCCCGGCCACGGCCCAGAAGGCCGCGCGCCACCCGGCGTGCTGCCCGAGCAGGGCGCCGGCCGGCACGCCCGCGATGTTGGCGATGCTCAGCCCGCCGACCATCACGGCCATCGCCCGGGCCCGCGCGGTCACCGGCACCAGCGAGACCGCCACCGCCGCGCCCACCGCCCAGAAGCCGGCGCAGGCGAGCGCGCTGACCACCCGGGAGACGAACAGCACGCCGTACGTCGGGGCCAGCGCGCCCGCCACCTGGCCGAGACCGAAGACCGCGAGCAGCGCGATCAGCGTCGTACGACGCGGCAGCCGGAGGGTGGCCGCGGCCAGTACGGGCGCGCCGACCACCATGCCGATCGCGAAGGCGGAAACCAGGAGCCCGGCCTGCGGAATCGAGACCCTCAGATCACGGGCCAGGGGCTGGAGGATCCCGGACAGCATGAACTCGGAGGTGCCGAGGGCGAAGACCGAGAGGCCGAGGACGTAGACGGCGATGGGCAGACGGGCGCGGTCGGACGGTGCGGGAGCTGGCATGTCAGCTACTAACAACGATAGGACGCCTTACATTCCCGTCGCCGGTGATCGAAGGTGCGGCAGCCTGACGCCGCCGCCCCTCAGGTCATCCGCCGCCGGACAGCAGGTCCAGCTCCGTCGCCAGGTTGCGGCGGGCCAGGTGCTCCCACCGGTCGTAGCCCTGCGGGGTCCTGAACAGCCGGGGCAGGGACAGGAGTTGACGCAGTACGGCGGAGCGGCCGGCCGTGAAGTCCGCGTCGGGCACGAAGGCGTACTCGTCGCGGACCGCGGCGGCGTAGGCGGCGTACGCGTCGGGCGAACCGGCGAGCACCGCGAGATCGGCGTCACACAGCACCTCGCCGTCCGGGTCGTCGGGCGCCGGGTCGTGGGTGACGGTGAGCCGCACCAGCCGGGCCACCTCGGCCGTACGGGCCGCGCCGACGCCCAGTTCGGGCAGCGCGCGCTCGGCCAGTGCCGCGCTGCGCTCCTCGTTCTCCGAGCGGTCCGGCCGGTAGACCGCGTCGTGGAACCACGCCGCCAACTGGACGACGGGCAGGTCGTCGGCGTGTTCGGCGAGTTCGTCGATCCGGTCGAGGACCGCGGCCAGGTGGGCGACGGTGTGGTAGCGCCGCTGCGGCTCGCTCCAACGGGAGAGCAGGTTGTCCGCGTAGGGGGCGGGGTCGGGCGCCGGGGCGCCTCCGGGCGTGGCGAACTTCCTCGTGCCGCGGGCCGCGGCGACCGTGGCGGCCCAGCGCGTGCGCAGCTCCGGCACCGGGTCGATGGTGCTGCCTGCCGTACGGGACACGGACGTCATGCGAATCATTGTGCCTTGCGCCCGGCGACCCCGTAGGCTGGGAATATTGGACTAGACCTGTTGGGTGGCGTGCGGACGCAGGGCTTCCGCGCCACATGTCGTCGGAGGATTGGGGTCATATGAGCAAGCGCGCGCTCCTGGAGGTGATCGCGCTCGGCCCGGAGGACGCGGTCGCCGCCCAGGAAGGCGGTGCCGATCGCCTGGAACTCGTCACCGACATGGCGGCCGACGGGCTCACGCCCGCGACGGCCACCTTCGCGGCGATCCGGGCGGCGGTCGATCTGCCGCTGCGGGTGATGCTGCGGACCGCCGACGGGTTCGCGGCCGGCGATCTCCCGGCGCTCTGCGGCCGGGCCGCGGCCCTGCGGGAGGCGGGCGCCGAGGAGTTCGTGCTCGGGTTCCTCACGCCGGACGGGCGGCCGGACCTCGCCGCGGTGACGGCGCTGACCGACGTGATCGACGGCTGCCCCTGGACCTTCCACCGGGCCATCGACCGGGCCGCCGACCGGAACGCGCTGCGCAAGGAGCTGGCCGGCCTGACGGGCGCCGGGCCCGACACGTATCTGACCGCCGGCGATCCCCAGGGGGTGGCGGCCGGGCGGGCGGTCCTGGTGGCCGAGCAGGCCCGTACGGCGGCGGGCGAGCCCGGGTACGCGCCGCGCATCCTGGTGGGCGGCGGTCTCGGCCTCGACCACGTCCCGGCGCTGCGCGCGGCCGGCCTCGACGCCTTCCACATCGGCGGCGCCGCCCGCCCCGACGGCTGGTCCGCACCGGTGGACGTGGCCGCGGTACGGCGGTGGCGCGAGGCACTGGACCAGGAGGCGGAGCGGCCGGTTCCGTTGGGGTGACCGGGTGGGGTGGGGTGGTAGGTGGAGGCCGGGGTGGCCAGGTGGGCCTGGGGTGGCCGCGCGTGGCTCTTACGGCCGTGACCATTACGGGCGTGCCTTAGGGGTGTGGCCTTTACGGGCGCGCCGCCGGAGCCCCGGTTTTCGATGCGGGGGCGGAACGCGGAGACGACGTGGGCGCGTCCGTTCCTGCCGTCTCTGCCGTCTCTGCCGTCTCTGCCGTCTCTGCCGTCTCTGCTGTCTCTGCCGTCCCGCCCCTCCGCCGGCGGGTCGTGACCGCCGCCAGGATGACCGCCACCAGGGCCAGTGGGGCCGAGGCGAGCGGGAACCAGCGGTCGCCCAGCACGGTGAGGGCGAGACTGCCGACGCCCCCCGCGGCGGCCATGCCCAGATAGAGCGCACTGCTGTTGAGGGAGATCAGCAGCGGCGCGTTCGGCGGGTCCAGGGAGGCGAGACGGTGCGGCAGCGCCACCGCGACCGCCCATCCGGCGAGCGGTGAGAGCGCCGCGTAGACCAGCGCGCCGGGCATCGTCACCGAGACCCAGGGCAGCGTGAGGAAGGCGAGGGCGGCCAGCGAACCGCCGGTGAGCAGCACGGTCCGGACGCCCAGCCGGTCGACCGCCCGGCCGCCCAGCCAGTTACCGGCGACCGAGGCGAGGCCGGACACCAGCATGATCAGGCTGAGCCGGCCCGCGTCGCCCCCGGTGGCGGGGCGTACCGCCGTACCGAGGTAGATGTAGACGGCGTGGAAGGCCACGAAGAACACCAGCGTGGTGGCCGCTGCGGCCAGGACGCTGCCGTTGCGCAGCGGCGCGAGGCGGGTGCGCAGGCCGGGCGCGGCGGTCGGCGCCGGCAGGTCGCGCAGCAGCAGGGCGAGGCCCAGGAACGCCGCGGCGCCCAGGACGACCACCAGCCACATGGTCAGCCGCCAGTCCGTGCGTCCTATGTAGGTGCCGAGGGGGACACCGAGCGCGGTGGCCACCGTCATGCCGCCGAGCACGGTCGCCAGCGCCCGGCCGCGCCGCTCGGCGGGGACGAGCATGGTGGCCACGGCGTTGGCGGTCGGGGTGTACAGGGCGGCGCCGGCCGCGGCCAGTACCCGGGTGGCCAGCAGGACGGGGTAGTTGGGGGCCAGGGCGCTCAGCGCGTTGGCGGCCGTGAAGACGGTGAGCGCGGTCAGCAGCACCCGGCGGCGCGGCCACCGGGCGGCGGCGGTGGCGAGCACGGGGGCGAGCACGGCGTAGGAGAGGGCGAAGACGGTGACCATCTGGCCGGCGGCCGGTACGGAAACGCCCAGGTCATGGGCGATCAGTCCGAGGATGCCGGCCATCACCATGGAATCGGTGCCCATGGCGAAGGTACCGAGTGCGAGCAGGAGCAGGCGGAGACGCACGGGTGTCCTTCCCGGTACGAGCGGGGACGAGGGGAGGCGTAACTAGGCGACGGCCACACGTGGTTGAGTGCGAGCGCAGCATGTGTTTGATGTGCGTCAAACAATATTGATTGTTGGGTGGATGTCAAACTGTCACTGCGGGGAAATACAGTGGGCGGGAGTGAGCGACGGAAGGAGGCTGGACGGCCGTGGTGAGTGGCGTGGGTACGGACAGCGGTGACGGCGCGCTGCTGGCGCAGCCGGACACCGAGGACATCCAGCTGGTGAAGGTGCTGCACGCGCTCGGGGACCCGACCCGGCTGCATCTGCTGCGGATCTACGCGAGCGGGCAGCAGTACGACTGCTCGTCGGAACGGCTGGGCCTCGCCCATCTGCACAAGTCGACCGTCTCGCACCACATGCGGATCATGCGCGAGGCCGGGATCACCTCCACCCGGGTCGTCGGCCGCAACCGCTACGTGCAACTACGGCGCGCCGACCTCGACGCGCGCTTCCCCGGCCTCCTGGACGCGCTGCTCAACGCCGTGGAAGGGGCGGAGCTGTTGGGGGCGGGGGGCGGCGGGGGCTGAGCAAGGGAGCCGATGGGCCTGGCAGGTGCTGCGGCGGCCGACCCGTGGGCCGTCTCCGGGGCCGGCCGCCGGTGCGCTAGGCCGCCCCGTCCGCCAGTGGCTCCGGCAGTCGCTCCGCCCCTTGCTCCGTCGCCAGTTGCTCCGGCAGGGGCGCCGCATGGACCACCGTCAGGCCCGAGACCGGGCGGGTCAGGCAGACGTACAGGCGGCGCAGGCCGGTCCGTTCGTCCGGTTCGCCGTCGACGACCGCGGCCGGCTCGTCCAGCACCACGTAGTCGTACTCCAGACCCTTGGCGAGCGTGGCCGGCACCAGCGTCAGCCGGGACCCGGCCGAGGTCTCCTCGCCGGGGGCCAGCACGGTCACCCCGGCCGCCTCCAGTGCCGCACGCAACTCCGGAATGCGCACCTCCGCCGCGATCAGGCCGATCGAGCCCTCCTTCGCCAGCGCCTCGTCGCAGGCCGCGAGGGTCGCCGCGGTCAGCTCCGCGGCCTCGACCCGACGGACCGCGAAATCCCCCGCCGACTCACGGATCGAGGTGGCCTCCGTCAGATCCGGCGCGATGGCCGGCAGCAGCCGGGACGCGTACGCGATCACCTCGCGCGGTACCCGGAACCCCTGTGTGAGCTCCTCGACCGCCGCACCCGGTTTGCCGAGATGGGCCAGCGCCTCCTCCCAGGTGTCGGTCGCCCACGGCGTCGTCCCCTGGGCGATATCGCCGAGGATCGTCGCCGAGCCCGTCGTACAGCGCCGGCCGACCGCCCGGTACTGCATCGGGGAGAGGTCCTGCGCCTCGTCCAGCACCACATGGCCGAGCGAATGCGTGCGCTCCACCAGGTCCGTCGCCTCGTCGATCAACACCGCGTCCGCCGCGGACCACTTGGCGCTCTTCACGCTGCGCGCCGGTTTGGTCCACAGGATCGTCTTCTGCTCCTCGGGCGACAGGATCCCGTCGGCCTGCTCCGCGAGGAAATCCGCGTCGCCCAGCAGCCGCAGCACCAGTTTCGCCGGATCGACCGGCGGCCAGACCTCCTTGACCACGGCCTTCACGGCGGCGTTCCGGGCCACCGCGTTCTGCACCCGGTCGTCCGGCGCCTCCCCGGCCTGCTCCATCCGCACCAGAACGGCATGCGCGATCCGCTGCGGCAGCGCCTCGCGGGCCGCGCCGTAACGGATGTCGCGGGCCATCAACTCCTCGACGATCTCCTGCAGTTCGTACGCCGGTACGCGCCAGCGGCGGGAACCGCGGACCACCATGCAGGGCTCCTGCGGCAGCGTGATGTGCGAGCGGACGGCCCGCCGCAGGACCTCCGCCATCCGCGCATCACCCTTGATCGTCGCCGCGGCCGCGTCGTCCGTACCGCGCACCTCGACGTGCGCCACCAGGTCGTCGACCGTGGCCTGCTTGACCTCCAGCTCACCCAGCGCCGGCAGCACCTGCTCGATGTACTGCAGGAAGGAACGGTTCGGCCCGATGACGAGGGTGCCGGCCCGCGCCAGCCGCTCGCGGTGCGCGTACAGCAGATACGCCACCCGGTGCAGACCGACCGCCGTCTTCCCGGTGCCCGGCGCCCCCTGCACACACACCGAACCGGCGATGCCGGCGCGCACGATCTCGTCCTGCTCCGGCTGGATCGTCGCGACGATGTCCCGCATCGGGCCGACGCGCGGCCGCTCGATCTCCGACTGCAGGAGCCGGCTGGTCCGCTCCAGTTCTGCGGGGTCGGTGAGGTGCTCGTCCTCGTACGCGGTCAACTCGCCGCTGGTGTAACCGAAGCGGCGGCGCAGCCTGAGGTCCATCGGGTCCTTCTTGGAGGCCCGGTAGAACGGCTGGGAGACGGGGGCGCGCCAGTCGATGACCATCGGGTCGCCGTCGGCGTCGTGGACGTGCCGCCGGCCGATGTAGAAGTTCTCCCCGTCCGCCCCCTCGGCGAGGTCGAGGCCCGGGGCGTGCAGGTAGTCGAGGCGGCCGAAGAACAGCGGGGTGTGCGAGAGATCGGCGAGCGCCTTGATCCGGGCTTCGATCTCGCCCTGGAGCACCTCGGCGTTGACCCAGTTCGCGGTGACGTCCGCGATGTTCAGCGACTCGGCGTCGGCACGCATCGCGCGGAGCGCGGCGCGGGAAGCGGCGAGATGGGCGCGTTCGCGCTGGAGGGGCTCGTCGTCGGACAGGTCGTGGGCGTGCGAGGGCACGGCGTTGCCTCCGGTGGCGGTACTGCGGCGGGCGCGCCGTGGTGCGCGGGCGCGGCGGGCCGGTGTCGGTGCGTAGCGCAGGTCATGCGATGCGCGGGTCAGCGGCGTGAAGCAAAGGCCGACCGGTTTCCGACCGGTCAGCGGCACTCCTCGGCGGGAGGCAGGCAGACGCGCGAGTGTAGTCAGGGGCGGATGGCGGCGCCAACGAATTAATTGAGGGGAGGGTCCAGGCTGTACGCCGGGGCGCGTGTCGAGCCCTCCGTGCCGTACCCAGGGTTGACGACCCGTACAACCCTGGGTCTCCCTTAGGGGATGGAGTGGGTCTGGAGGCTGACGCCCGACCCGCCAAGGATCGACCCGTGGACCGATGCACCGCAATCGCCCAAAACTCATCATTGACCCATGAGCAGCGCAACGATTCCACCCGCATCCGTCCCGTCCATCCCCTCCCTCGCATCCGCCCCTCGCCACCCGGCCAAGGGCGCCGCGGCCCTCGGCGCGGCCCCGGCCGCCGACGCCGCCTCGACACCCGGACACCGCCATCTCGTGGGCAACACCCTGCGCGCGATAAGGGTCTTCGCCGCCGCGGCCTTCAGCGTCGCCGTCCTCGGCGAGTACGCGGACGACCGGCGGGCCGAGGGCTGAGCCCCGAGCGCCGAGCCACGCGGGCCGAGCCCCGTGGGTCGAGGCCGCCCGTGGTCGAGCGGGTGGTTGAGCGCCGGCCGGGCTGTTCCTGGGCGACTCCGTGACGACATCCGGATGACCGGAAACCGTTACGGCCGGCCGGCCCCGATCCACTAGCGTCGGCGCGGAGTGCGCGCTCAGGGCGACGAGGCGAGGCGACGAGAGGGGACCACGGGTGTCTTCCGCCGACGGTACGCGGACGGAGAGAGAAGAGACCGAAGCGAAGGGGGAGGGGTGGGGGAGGGGGAGGGGCCCCCGAAGCAGAAGCAGCACCGACGAACCCCCGCCCTCCGCCCCCCACCCCAGCCCTGCCAACCCCTGCTCTGCCCCCAGCAGCCTTTGCTCCGCCCCCAGCGGCCCTTGCTCTGCCCCCACCGACTCAAGCACCGCATCCGGCTCCACCAGTCCCGCTCCCGGCTCCACCAGTGCCGGACCCGGCTCCACCAGCACTGGACCCGGCTCCACCAGTACCGGGCCCGGCTCCACAAGTCCCGCACCCGACTCCACCAGCGTCACGTCGACGCCCACCGGTACGAGGGCCAGCCGTGACAGCGCTACGCCGACGTCCACCGGTACGCGGCCCGCGCGCACCCGCCGTCACCTTCTCTACGCCGTCGCCCTGCTGCTTGTTTCGTTCGCCGGACTGTGGGTGCTTTACGAGGTGCAGCCGCTGCCGATGTCCGACATAGCGGTATACCGGGCCGAGGGGGAGGCCGCCGCGAGTGGAGGTGATCTCTACGGCTTCACGGTCACCAAGTGGGACCTTCCGGCCACCTACCCGCCCTTCGCCGCCCTCCTCTTCATCCCGACGACCTGGGTCTCCCTCGGCACCCTCAAGATCGTCTGCGTGCTCGTCAATGCCGGGCTGCTCGCCCTGCTGATCCATCTCTCCCGCCAGGCCACCGCGCCGCGTCAAGGTGCAGGACTTCGCGAGGCGGCCGCACCGCGCCGGGCCGCGGAACCGGATGAGGCCGCCGGCCTTCGCGAGGCCACCGCGCCGAGTCAGTCCCCGGGACCGCGTCTTGCCGGACCCCGCGAGACCGCCGCACCGCCTCAGGCCGCCCGACCGTGCGAGGCCGCCGCACCGCCTCAGGCCGCCGCACCGCCCGTGGCCGGCGGTCTGCGCTGGGCTGCCGCAGCGCGGCGGGCTGCCGTCCTGCGCCAGGTTGCGGCCCTGCGCCGGGTTGCCGGGCTGCGGAGGGCCGCGCGTATCGCGCCGGTCGTTCTGGTCGTCACCGCGCTTGGGCTCTGGCTCGAACCGGTCTTTCAGACGTTTGTCTTCGGGCAGGTCAATCTCGCCCTGACCTGCCTCGTCCTCTGGGATCTCGCTCGCCCGGACGGTGCTCGCGGCAAGGGGTTCGCCACCGGTCTCGCGGCGGGCATCAAGCTCACCCCCGCGATCTTCGCCGTCTACCTCCTCATCACCGGCAGGGTGAAGGCCGCCTTCACCGCGCTCGCCGGGTTCCTGGTCTCCGTGCTGCTGGGCTGGCTGGTGTTGCCGGACGCGAGCGTCGAGTTCTGGACCCGGCGGATGTTCGAGACCGACCGGGTGGGCAAGGTCTGGATCGTCGACAACCAGTCCCTCCAGGGCCTGATCAGCCGCGTTCTGCACAACCCCGCACCGGGACTGCTTTGGGCGGTGCCGGCGCTGCTCACCGCGGCCGCCGGGCTCTACGCCGCCCGCCGGGTCTATCTGCGCCGCGGCCTCGACAGCTGGGGCGTGCTGTGTACGGCCGTGACGGCGCTGCTGGTCTCGCCGATCAGCTGGTCGCACCACTGGGTCTGGTGCGTACCGCTGCTGATCGGCCTCGCCGCCCGGGTCCGGCGCTGTCCCTGGCGGCGCGCCCTGCTGGCCGCCGTCACCCTCGCCTTCACGGCCCGGACGATGTGGATCGTGCCGCACCGCGGCGACCTCGACCTGCACTTCTCCTGGTGGCAGCAGCCGCTCGCCGCGCCGTACCCGCTGCTCGGGCTGGCGCTGCTGGCGGCCCTGATCTGGTGGACCCGGCGTACGGGGAGCGCACCGGGCGAGCCAGGCGAGCCGGGAGGGGCGGGAGAGGCAGGAAAGGCAGGAAAGGCAGGAACGTCGGGGCAGTGGCCGGGAGTGCCCGCGCCCCGCCGTATCCCGGCAGCGCGCATCGACCAGGACCTGACCGCCCGGACCCGCCCCGCGTGAGCCCGCCCCGCGTGAGCCCGGGCCGGGCGGGTCCGGGCCGGTTGTCCCCAGGGCTCCCGGAAGGCCCGCCGCCCCTGCCGATCACACGTCGTACACGTCCTCGTCCGTCCGCCGCCCCTGCCGATCACACGTCCTCGTCCGTTTACACGTCCTCGTCCGTTTACACGTCCTCGTCCGTTTACACGTCCTCGTCCGCCGCCAGCAGTTCGTCCGCGTCGACGATCCGGTACGCGTAGCCCTGCTCGGCCAGGAAGCGCTGGCGGTGGGCGGCGAAGTCCTGGTCGATGGTGTCGCGGGCGACGACGGAGTAGAAGCGTGCCTCGTGGCCGTCGGCCTTCGGACGGAGGACCCGGCCGAGTCGCTGGGCCTCCTCCTGGCGGGAGCCGAAGGTGCCGGACACCTGGATCGCGACCGTCGCCTCGGGCAGGTCGATGGAGAAGTTCGCGACCTTCGAGACGACCAGGACGGAGATCTCGCCCTGCCGGAACGCGTCGAAGAGCTTCTCCCGCTGCGCGTTCGTGGTCTCGCCCTTGATCACCGGCGCGTTGAGGTGCTCGCCCAGTTCGTCCAGCTGGTCGATGTACTGCCCGATGACCAGGGTCTGGTCGCCCTGGTGGCGGCGGACCAGCGCTTCGGTCACGTACTGCTTGCTGGCCGTGGTGGCGCAGAAGCGGTACTTCTCCTCGGTCTCGGCGGTGGCGTAGGCCAGCCGTTCCGACTCGGTGAGGTTGACCCGTACCTCGACGCAGTCGGCCGGGGCGATGTACCCCTGCGCCTCGATCTCCTTCCAGGGGGCGTCGAACCGCTTCGGGCCGATCAGGGAGAAGACGTCCGACTCCCGGCCGTCCTCGCGCACCAGCGTCGCGGTCAGCCCCAGCCGGCGCCGGGCCTGCAGATCGGCGGTGAACTTGAAGACCGGCGCGGGCAGCAGATGCACCTCGTCGTAGAGGATCAGGCCCCAGTCCCGGGAGTCGAACAGCTCCAGGTGGGGGTAGACGCCCTTCCGCTTGGTCGTCAGCACCTGGTACGTGGCGATGGTGACCGGCCGGATCTCCTTCCTGGTCCCGCTGTACTCGCCGATCTCGTCCGCGGTCAGCGAGGTGCGGCGGACCAGTTCGTGCTTCCACTGCCGCGCCGAGACCGTATTGGTGACGAGGATGAGCGTGGTGGCCTTGGCGCGTGCCATGGCGCCCGCCCCGACCAGCGTCTTGCCCGCGCCGCACGGCAGGACGACGACGCCGGAGCCGCCGTGCCAGAAGCCCTCGACGGCCTGCTGCTGGTACGGCCGCAGCGCCCAGCCGTCCTCGTGCAGCTCGATCGGATGCGCCTCACCGTCGACGTAACCGGCGAGGTCCTCGGCGGGCCAGCCCAGCTTGAGCAGCGTCTGCTTGATCTGGCCGCGCTCGGAGGGGTGGACGGCCACGCTGTCCGGGTCCAGCCGTGCGCCGACCAGCGGCTGCACCTTCTTGGAGCGGAGGATCTCCTCCAGCACCGGGCGGTCGGTGGTGGTCAGCACCAGCCCGTGCGTCGGGTGCTTGACCAGCGTGAGCCGGCCGTAACGGGCCATCGTCTCGGCGACGTCGACGAGCAGTGCGTGCGGCACCGGGTACCGCGAGTACTGCACCAGCGCGTCCACGACCTGCTCGGCGTCGTGCCCGGCGGCCCGCGCGTTCCAGAGCCCCAGCGGCGTCACCCGGTACGTGTGGATGTGCTCCGGCGCCCGCTCCAGCTCGGCGAAGGGCGCGATGGCCCGCCGGCAGGCGTCCGCCAGCTCGTGGTCCACCTCCAGCAGCAGCGTCTTGTCGCTCTGGACGATGAGGGGTCCGTTCACGCGCCTCGCCCTTTCCGTTCGGTGTGCGGCCCGGCACGGGAGACTCCCGTACGGCCAAATCTCCAGTGTGCCCCATCGGCGGGGAAGGGAGGGAGGAGCGACGACCGGCGGACCGATGCCCGGCCGGTCAGCGGTGGACGGGCGGACCGATGCCCGGCCGGTCAGCGGTGGACCGGTGGGCCCTGGGCGACGAGGAGGGCGCGCCAGGTGGAGGCGTCGGCGACGCCGGTCGGGGCGAGGTGGCGGGAGCGCTGGAACTCCTCCAGGGAGCGGACGGTGGAGGGGGTGAAGAGGCCGGTCTGGTCGGTGGGGAGGCCGGTGTTGTCGAGCAGGTACTGGAGGGCCAGGACGGCCGGCCTGGTGTCGTTGTGGGAGTCGACGCGGATGATCAGGTGCGACCAGGTCCGGTCGCCGACCTTGCCGTCGGGGAGCAGACCGTGCGCGGACTGGAACTCCTTGACGGCGGCCGCCGTCGCGGGCCCGAAGTCGCCGTCGGGCCGGACGTCGTGGCCGTGGGCCTGAAGGAGGAACTGGACCGTGCGGGCCGACCACATGAGGTGGCCCTTGCGGACCAGTGGCCACTGGGTGGACCTGGCCGCCGGGGCGTGGGCGGAGCCGGCCGGGGAGCCGTCGCGGTGGGCGAGGGTGCCCCATCCGAGGCCGATACCGGTGCCGAGGGCGAGGACGGCCAGGAGGGCGAGGGCGGTACGGGCGGCGGCGCGGCGGGGCGGCGCCGGCGGGGGCGGGGTGGGTGGTGGTGGGGGTGTGGTGTCGTCTGCTGCCTTGGGGAGTGGGGCGGCGGAGGTTGTGCCGGGGGTTGTTGTGCTGGCGGTTGTGGTGACGGGTGGGGCGTCGGGGGTGGCCTCCGGGGTGGTCACCGGTGTGGTCACCGGTGTGGTCTTGGAGGTGGCGTAGGGGGCCGTGCGGGGGCGGGGGGTGCGGCGGGTGGATGCGGTGGCGGCGGCCTGCTGGGCCAGGGTGCGGGCCCGGGGGAGGTCGGCGGCCGGTGCCCGGAGGACGGTGTGGAGGAGTTCGACGGTCTTGAGCGGGGCGGTGGAGGGGTGGGCGGGGTTGAGGTAGCGGGAGAGGGTGGTCTGGTCGATGCCCAGCCGGCCGGCCAGGGACTGCTGGGTGGGCTTCGGGCGGCCGTCCCGGGCGGACAACTCCCACCAGCCCCGGAGTAATTGGGCCAGGGCCTGGCCCGCGTCTCCGTTTCCGCGGCCGGTCGCCTCGTGCGCGCGGCCTGTGTCCCCGTCTCCGCGGCCCGCTTCTCCGTTTCCGCGGGCTGTCGTGTCGTGCGTGCGGCCCCCGTCTTCATCGCCGCGGCCCGTCGCGTCATGCGTGCGGCCCGCGTCTCCGTTTCCGAGGCCCGTCGTGCCGTGCGTGCGGCCCGCCTCACGGTCCGGGCTGGTTGATCCCGTCATGCTTCCCCCCGGGGCGCCCGTTTCCCGGCGCTCCTCGGCTGCTCGTCGGCCGTCCCTCGGCCGGTTCCTCGGCTGCTCGTTGGCCGCTTGCGGCCGTTCCTCGTGCGTACGTCGTCCGTGCCCGGCTCGTGCTTGGCTCGTGCCCGGCTCGTATCTGGTGTGTCCTTGTGTGTCCTTCGTCGGCCCCCGTGCGTCCGCTCGGTGTTGGCGAACGCTGTCCGGCGGACTGGGGAGCCGTCCGGCTTCTGCATACGTGCAGGTCAGCGCCGCGCATCGGGCCGCTGCATGGATGCATGAGCCGGAGCCTGGCAGATCGTAGTGAACTCCCCTGAGGTTCCTGCATCGTTGAGGAGCGCGGCCGACCGGGCCCCGCACCTCCCGCCCCGTTTCCCTCCCTGGCCAAGGGCTGCTCCGGCCTGCGCGGATCCGGAGAGGGGGCGGCCAACTGAGCTGTGCAGCAACGAGAACGAGGGAATGACATATGCCCCTGACATCACCCGTTCGGGTAGGTGCCGCCCTTGCCCGTGCCGTAGTGGTGGCGACGATCGCCGCGGTCGCACTCCCGGCCACACCGGTGCAGGCCGCGCCGCCGTCGGCGTACACCGTGGCCGGCGTGGACACCAGCCACTACAGCCACGGGGAGCACGAGAACGAGCGGATCGACTGGAACCGGGTGGCGAAGACGCACAGCTTCGCCTTCCTCAAGGCCAGCCAGGGGCCCGGCGCGGCGGACAACGACGCGTGGTTCCGCCGCGACTACGCGGCGGTCGCCCGTACGTCCCTGCTGCACGCGCCGTACCACTTCTTCGACCCCAGGAGCACCGCCGACGGCGCTGCCCAGGCGCGGCAGTTCATCACCGTCGCCCGTGCGGCCGGCTACCGGGGCGACCGCGCCGGTGAACTCCCGCCCGTACTGGACGTGGAGAAGGTGCGGCGCAACCGGAAGGAGGTCTGCCCTGCGGCCCTGCGCCCGCAGCAGGTGGCGGTGTTCCTCAGGGAGGTGCGCAGGGCCTTCAAGGTCACCCCGATCGTCTACACCCGGGCGTCCTTCGTGAAGGAGTGCATGGGCGGCGACGGGCGGGTCCTCGCCGGCCACCGGCTGTGGCTCGCGCGCTACGGCAGCGGGGCCAGGGAGCCGCAGCCGGTGCCCGGTGCCGGGCGCTCCTGGACGTTCTGGCAGCACACCGAGCACGGTCGTACGCCCGGCATCCCGGGGACCGGCGACCGCAACGTCTTCCGCGGCAGCCTCGCGCAGCTGCGGGACCTGGCCGGCTGACGGCCGGCACCTTCCCTCAACACGCAGTAGCCGTCCAATAACTGACGAGGAGATCAGCATGTTTCCGTCTCTGCCCGAGTCGCTGTACCGGTCCCGGCCCCGGCCCCTGCCTCTGCCCGCTTCCGTGTCCGCGTCCGTACGCACCGCGCGTGCCCCGCGGCTGATCGCCGGGGCGCTCGCTCTGACCGCCCTTCTGGGTACCGCCGCCCCCGCATCGGCCGCATCCGCCCCCACCTCGGCCGCTTCCGCATCAGCGGCTTCCGCTTCCGCTTCCGCCGCGCCGAGTCGGGCCGCGCTGGCGCAGCAGATCCTGCGGACGAACGGGATCGCGCTGGCCACCACCCACGTCAGCCGCCCGCACCCGGCCTCCTCCGCGCGGCAGAACATCGTCGACACCGCCCACGGCAAGGGCGCGCTCACCAGCCCCTGGGGCGACCGGCCCAACCGCCGGGTGGCCCTGGACACCCGGATGCTGGGCGGGCTGCTGAAGCTGCGGACCCGGTACGGCTACCGCATCGCGGTCTCCGAGATCGTCGGCGGTGACCACAGCACCCGCTCCAAGCACTACGCCGGGCTGGCCTTCGACATCACCCACATCAACGGCCGCCACGTCGGCAGCGGGGCACCGCACCGTGCCCTGATGGCCGCCTGCCGGAAGCTCGGCGCGCGGGAAGTCCTCGGGCCGGGCAACGCCGGACACGGCACCCATGTGCACTGCGGCTGGCCCCGCTGACCCGAAACCACTGATCCGAAACCGCTGACCTGGACTGCGACAGGGTTCACCGCAACCTGACGCGACAACAGGTTCCACCGCTCCACCGCTCCACCGCACCACCGCACCACCGCTCCCGGCCGGGCGTCGCCACGAGGCGAGGCCCGGCCGCCTGCCGTGTGCCACCTGCCGTGTGCCGCCTGCCGTGTGCCGCCTGCCGCCGGTCGTCTGCCGCGTGCCGCCGGCCGCCTGCCGTCTCACACCACGTCGTCCGCCAGTTCCGCGACGCCGGTGATCCGGTGCAGCGGATAGGTGCGCACCTCGTCGGCGGTGTGGTCGTACGCCGTGACGAAGCCACCCTCCACCCGCACCGGGGCGATCACCCGCTGGCTGGCCGCACCGTCCGCGTTGACGTAGCCGATCCACAGCGCCGAGTTGGTCAGCACCGCGGCCTGCACGGTGGCGAGGGTCTCGGCGGAGGTGGTGCGCGGGAGGGAGCCGGGTGCCGGGGCGGGGGCGTGCACCGGTCTGCGTTCCGCCGTGGCGGCGAGGTCGCCGGCGCGGATGGCGCGCACCGCCGCCTCCAGGAGGGTGCGGTCGGGCGACGGCGGGCCGTCCGGGACGGGGGCCGGGGCGGTCCGCGGCGGGGTGCGGTACGAGTCGGCGCGGGCGATCAGGACGTCACCGGCGGCGGACTCGGCGGCCGGGGCGTAGCCCATCGCCCGCAATCCGTCGAGGAGTTGCTCGGGTGCGGACTGTGCGGCGAGCACGGTCGGGGCCAGTCGGCGCAGCCGGAGGCCGGCGGCCCGCCGGTCGGCGAGGATCTCGGAGAGCAGCGCGTCGTCGTCGCAGCGGACGTAGGCGGTGGCCGCGCCGATCCGTAGCCGGCCGTGCTTACGGGCCACGTCGTCGATGAGGTAGGCGAGCGGCTGGGGGACCGGCGTACGGGAGTGCTTGCTGAGGAAGTCCTGCAGTTCGGCGGCGGAACGGCCGGCGTCGAGGGCGCGGCGGACCGAGGCCGGGGTGAAGCGGAAGACCGTCGCACCGCCCTTGGACTCGATGTCCGCGAGGACCTCCAGCGCCTCGGCGAGCGGGCGCTGCAGCGGGCCGGGGGCGACCGCGGTCAGGTCGGCCTGGAGGAGGACGTGGTCGAGGGGCTCGGGGAGGAGGGGGGCGAGCAGCGCGGCGGCGCGGGTCGCCGCGGCACGTACCTCGGCCTCGGACGCCACTGCGGCCGTCAGCGGCGAGACCTCCGACCCGGCTTCCGTTCCGGCTTCCGTTCCGGTTTCCGTTCCGGCCTTCGCTCCGGCTTCCGCTCCGGCTTCCGCTCCGGTTTCCCTTCCGGCCTTCGTTCCGGCCCCGCCTTCTCCTCCTCCCCCTCCCGCTCCTCTCCCCGCCTGCGCCTTCGCTGCCTCCGCGTCGATCAGCGCCCGGCCGTGGGTGGCGAGGGCGCCGCGCCCCGTGACGCCCAGCAACTCGGCCTCCTCCAGCGCCCATTGGGCCAGGCGCGAACGGAGGTCATCGGTGGCGTCGGAAGCGGGCTCGGCGCCACCGCCCGCCGTCGACCATCCGGCACCGCCCGCCGTCGATGCCGGGGCGCCACCGGCCGTCTGCCCTCCGACGCCGCCCGCCGTCGACCCCGCCGCGGCACCCGCTGCCGGGCCCGACGCCCCGCGCAGCGGGCGTTCCCACCGCAGCCGGGACAGCACGGTCGGCGCGGGTACGGACGTGCCGGGCGGCAGCGTGGCGAGGAGGGCGAGGGCACGGCGGCGGACCTCGGGGGCCGGGGAGCGGTCCAGGTGCGGGCCGAGGGCGGCGAGCGCGCGCCCCTTCGCGTCGGCGGTGCCGACCACGCCCGAGGTACGGGTCGCGGTCAGCCAGCCGGCCGCCAGCACCGCCCACCGCTCGTGATCGGGCAGCTGTCGCCACTCCTCGGCGGCGGGGGTGGCCGCGTACCGCTCGTCGGCCTCGCCGTCGGAGGCGATCAGCCCGGCCGCGTAGGCGAGTTCGAGCCAGAAGGCGGCGAGCCGTTCGGTGGTGTCCAGGGCGGTGGCGGTGCGCTTGAGATCGCGGACGCTCATTCCGCCGGCGCGCAGTACGGGCGGGCCGCCCAGGTCCCACTCCTTGAGGAGTTCCTCGACGGTCGCCAGGGCGGTGAACGCCTGGCTCGCCGCGGCGTTGTCCACAAGCTGTGGATCGCGTTCCGTGGCGGGCGTCAGCGCCGGCGGCACCGGCTCCGGGTTGCGGTGCGCGCGCCCGCCGCGCAGATGGAGCGCCGCCTCCCGCGGCAGGACGACGTTGCGGGCGCCCACCGGCAGCAGCAGACCGCGGTCGAGCAGCCACCGCAGATGGGCGGCCGGGCGGTCGGTGACCGCGCCGTACGGCGGGCCCCACAGCAGTCTGTCGAGGACGGCGACGGACTCGGCCGGCGCGGTGTCCAGCAGCGCCGCCATCCGCTCCCGGTCGCGGAACAGCGCGGTCAGCGCGGCGGCCGCGGAGACCGGGTCGTGGGTGGTGGGCAGCCCGGCCGCGGCCAGGATCTCCTGCAGCCGCCCGGGCGACATCCCGGCGGCGGCCTCGGCGACGGTCGGGCCCAGACCGGTCGGTGAGGGCCGCGTGGCGCCGGGCGCCAGCAGCTCCCGGGCCGTCCGCACCAGCCGCAGCCGGTCGTCCGGCCCCCACACCAGGGCCTGCCCGCGCAGCTCCGCGACGGCCCGGGGCAGTGCGGCGGCCACCGCCTCGTCCCCGGCGTCCCCGCCCATCAGCGCGCCCAGCGTGTCGTACGGGCACGGGTCGGGCGCCACCGCCAGCGCCTCGGCGGTCTGCAGCGCGAACCGGTCGAGCCGTTCCACCGCGCGTACCACCGATGCCCGGGTCCCCGCCCGGGTCGCCAGCTGGGTGACGTCGCCCGGCACCGGGCTGAGCAGATCGGGCCGTGCCCGCAGCAGCCCGACGATCCCGCTGTCACTACGGGTCCGCAGCTCCTCGGCGAGGGTGCGGGGGGTATCGGTGGTCATTCGTACAACGTTAGCGGGGCGAGCGGGGGAGGGGCAGGGAGCGGCGGCGGGGTTCCGGAGGATCCGGCGCCGGGCCGCTCGCGGCGGATCCGCCGGCGCCCCGCCGCCGCTCCGGCCGGGGCGGCGGCCGGCGCGGTACGGTCGGGGCAGCAACCAGCGGACGCCGCAGGGGATTTCGTGGGGATCGAGAGTGAGCAGCTCGTCTTTGACTATCTGAGCCGGGTCGGTGACCTGGCCCAGCAGCGGGGCCTGCCGTCCGCCGCGCGGATGCGGCTGGTGTCGGGGCTCCGGACGCAGATCGAGGCGCAGAGGGCCGACTCGGTGGTGGGCACCAGGCGGATGCTGGCGCGGCTGGGCACGCCGGAGGCGGTGGTCGAGGCGGCCGGGGGCGCCCCGGCGGCGGCCGGCACCCCGCAGCCGGACCCGGCCCCGCCCGCCCCGTCAGCCCCCTCCGCCCGCGATCGGCTCGGCGCGCTGACGGCCTGGCGCGACGGACTGCTCGCCAAGGCGGCGCCGAAGGAGCGGGCGGCGGACGGTGCCGGGACGGCGGTCGGGAGCGGGGCAGGGGAGGGCGACGCGGCGGCCCGCAACGGCGACCGGCCCGCATCCGGCCGGAGGGCGGCGTTCGGCACGCGGGGCCTGTTCAGCAAGGGCCCGGCGTCCGGCAAGGTGCCCGGCCCGCGTGCCGGTGAGCCGGAGTCCGCGCCGTCCGCCGGGCTGCCGCCGCATCTCGCCGGTGCGGACGAGCTGGGTGACGCGCAGGACGCGCCCGACTGGTGGCGGGTGGAGCCGGGGCCGTACGGGCCGGGGGAGACCGTGCCCGGGTTCGTGGGCGGGATCGAGATCCCGGAGATGTGGCACCGCCCGAAGGGCGACCCCGCCGGGCGGCCGCCGTCGCTGCGGAAGGACGGCGCGGAGGCGGACGACGACTCGGACGGGGACGCCGCCCGGGCCCGCACGGAAGAGGGTGCGGACGGCGGCGCGGACGAGGGCGCGGGCGACGACGCGGAGGCGGCGGAGGCCGTCCGGACGGTGCCGCTGCGGGCCTGGCTCAGCCCGGTGCCGGCGCTGGCGGTGGTCCTCCTGGTGGCCGGGGCCGTGCTGGGGTCGTGGCTCGCGCTGGCGGGCGGCTGGGCGCTCGCCTATGTGTCGCGGCGGCTCAGCCCCGCCGAGGCCAAGTTCGCGGCGCTCGGGGTGCCCGGGACCGTCGTCGGCGGTCTGTTGGTGTGGCTGTGGGGGCGGTTCGACGGGCGGTGGGGCGAGCCGATCGCGCGGGGCCGGCTGGGCCAGGAGCTGCTCGAGGCGCTGCCGGGGGTGGTGCGGGTCGCCGCGGTCGCCTCGGCGCTGTTCCTGCTGTGGCGGATGCGGCGGGCGGCACGGTAGGGGTGCCTCCCCGGCCGGCGGCCCGCCAGGGGTGCCCCCCGGGCGGCCGTGGGGCCCCGGCACAATGGCGGGCATGGCTGCGTACCCCCTGACGGTCGGATTCGACCTCGACATGACGCTGATCGACTCCCGGCCCGGCATCAAGGCCGCGTACGAGGAGCTGTCCGCGCGGACCGGCACCCATGTCGACGCCGAGGCCGCGGTGACCCGGCTCGGTCCGCCGCTGGAGGAGGAGATCCGCCGGTGGTTCCCCGCGGAGCGGGTCGCGGAGATCTGCGACCTGTACCGCGCGCTGTACCCGGAGCACGCGATCGCCTCCACCCCCGCGATGCCCGGCGCCCACGAGGCCGTCGCCGCGGTGCAGGCGGCCGGCGGCCGGGCGATCGTGGTGACCGCCAAGTACGAGCCGAACGCCAAGCTGCACCTGGCCCACCTGGGCCTCGAACCGGACGCGGTGATCGGCTCGCTGTGGGCGGAGGCCAAGGCCGAGGCGCTGCGCGACCACGACGCGCGGGTCTACGTCGGCGACCACACCGGTGACGTACGCGGTGCGCACGCCGCGGGGGCGCTGTCGGTGGCGGTGGCCACCGGGCCCTGCGACGCGGCGGAACTGCGGGCGGCCGGCGCCGAGGTGCTGCTCGGCGACCTGACGGAGTTCCCGTCCTGGCTGGCGCGTTACCTCGCGGACGGCGCGGAGCCCTCGGCGGCCGCCACCGCCTGACGCCGCTGGACCACCGCGGAACGGACCAATCCGCTCGCCGCGACCAGGAAGCCGGCGCCCATCAGCATGCACAGCCAGTAGAAGCCCCACGGCAACGGCGTCGAGCCGAGGAACAGCGGCGTCACCGTGGCGAGAGTGGCCAGCGCGCCAACTAGGAACATGATCGCGCCGATTCGGACCAGCAGATCCCCTGCCCGGGGCGTTTCGTCAGACACCTGACCAGGGTAAGTCCGCACCGGAAGCACCGGGGATCCCCCCGGCGGCGTCTTGTCACCGGCCGGGCGACCATTAGCCTTGGTGGTGGCGGGTCCTGCGGCCCGCTGCATTGCTATTCAGACCGTTTCTTCCGCGGTTCCGCGGCAGATCCCATCCCAGTTTTTTCCAACGAGTACGAGGACGAGGACAGACGTGCCTACCGGCAAGGTCAAGTGGTTCAACAGCGAGAAGGGCTTCGGCTTTCTCTCCCGCGACGACGGCGGTGACGTCTTCGTACACTCGTCGGTGCTGCCCGACGGTGTGGCCGCACTCAAGCCAGGCCAGCGCGTCGAATTCGGCGTCGTCGCAGGCCAGCGCGGCGACCAGGCGCTGACGGTGACACTCCTCGACCCCGCACCCTCGGTGGCCGCGGCCCAGCGCCGCAAGCCCGACGAACTCGCCTCGATCGTCCAGGACCTCACCACGCTCCTGGAGAACGTCACCCAGCAGCTGGAGCGCGGCCGTTACCCCGACAAGGTGCACGGCGCCAAGATCGCCGGCATGCTGCGGGCGGTCGCCGACCAGCTGGACGTCTGACCGCCCGGACCGCCCGGCACCCACCTCATACGAAACGCAAGGCATCCCGGCCGAGGGGCGGCACCAGCCCCTCGGCCGCGGCACGGGTGAGCAACCCGCGCACCGCGGCATAGCCGTCCTCGCCGAGGTCGGCGGTGAACTCGTTGACGTAGAGCCCGATGTGCTGGTCGGCCACCTTCGGGTCCATCTCCTGCGCGTGCTCCAGCACATACGGCCGGGACGCATGCGGGTCGTCCCAGGCCATCAGCACCGACGCCCTGATGGCCGCCGCGAGCTCCCGCAGGGTCCGCTCGCCCAGCGACCGCTTGGCGATGATCGCGCCGAGCGGGATCGGCAGTCCGGTGGTCTGCTCCCAGTGCTCACCCATGTCCGCCAGGCACACCAGCCCGTAGTCCTGGTACGTGAAACGGGCCTCGTGGATGACCAGACCGGCGTCGACCTTGCCGTCCCGCACGGCCGGCATGATCTCGTGGAACGGCAGCACCACGATCTCCCCGACCCCGCCCGGCACCTCGGCCGCCGCCCACAGCCGGAACAGCAGATACGCCGTCGACCGCTCGCCGGGCACCGCCACCGTCTTCCCCGCCAGGCCCGCGGCCGACCCCTGCTCGCGGGTCAGCACCAGCGGCCCGCAGCCGCGCCCCAGCGCCCCGCCGCAGGGCAGCAGCGCGTACTCGTCGAGCACCCAGGGCAGCACCGCGTACGACACCTTCAGCACGTCGAACTCACCGCGTTCGGCCATGCCGTTGGTGACGTCGATGTCGGCGAAGGTGACCGCGAGCTCCGGCGCGTCCGGGACCCGGCCGTGCGCCAGCGCGTCGAAGACGAAGGTGTCGTTCGGGCACGGCGAGTACGCGATGTTCAGCGGCCGGGTCACGGAATCCTCCTGGCGTTACGGTGCGGATCCGGAGCCGGCCCGGCGGTGGCCACCAGGGCTCCGGGAAGCGTACGGAAGGCGCCGGTCAGCGCGGTGAGCGCGGCACCGATGCGCCAGGCGGCCCGGTCGCGCGGGCCGACGGCGTTGGAGACGGCCCGGATCTCCAGCACGGGCACCCCGTGCGCGGCGGCCGCCTCCGCGACCCCGAAGCCCTCCATCGCCTCGGCCAGCACCCCCGGGTGACGCCGCACCAGCTCGGCGGCACGGGCGGCGCTGCCGGTGACCGTGGAGACCGTGACGACGGTGCCGGTGACCGCGCCGGCCGCCGCCGCGACGGCCTTCACCAGCGCCGGGTCGGGGCGGTGCGCCACCGTCCCGAAGCCCAGATCGGTGACCGGAACGAAGCCGTCCGGGGTCTCGGCACCCAGATCGGCCGCCACGATCGCGTCCGCGACCACCACCGCGCCCAGCGGCGCGTCCGGCGCGAAACCGCCGCCGATACCGGCCGAGACCACCAGGTCGTACGGCTCCCCGGCGAGCGCCCCGGCGGTCAGCGCGGTGGCCGTACCGGCGGCCGCGGCGGCCGGTCCGACCCCGGCGGCCAGCACGTCGAACGCCACCGGCCCGCGGTCCGCCCGGCACAGCTCGTAGCCGCCCGGCAGCACCGCCGGCGCGCCGGACTCCGCCGCGGCGCACACCGCGTCGCGCTCGGCGGCCACCGCGGTGACCGCCAGCACCCGCAGCGGCCGGCCGGCGTCGCTCGGGGCGCTCAGCGGGCTCAGTCCTTCTGCTTGAGCGTGAAGTGCCACATCGTCGTCGGGCCGTCACCCTCGTGCAGCTCGGCGACCTGCAGGGTGACGTCCTTGGTGTACGTCGTCTGACCGGTCTGCGGGTTCTGCTGCATGAACAGGGTGTCCGCGTCGAAGCTGCGGTACGTCTGCTTGCTCGGCTCGCGCATCACGGGCCCGGCGCCGATGACGATCCAGCCGGACTTGGCGACGTCCGGGTCCACACCCACGCGCACCTTCTCACCGGGGTGCACGGTGATCGTCTTGCCGCCCTTCTTGGTGATGCAGGCGGCCACGGCCTTCCTGGACAGTTCCTTGCCGTTGCCGTCGCAGCCGGGGGTGGCCTCGGCCGACACCGTCGACGAACCGACGGTCACGGTCGCGAGCGCGGTCGGCTTCTCGCAGGCGGAGAGGGTCACCAGACCCAGGGACACGGCACCGATGGCGGCAGCGGCGCGGCGGCCCTTGCCCCAGGAGATCAACGCAGCGGTCATACGGGCAGGCTATCTGGCGCCCCGGCCCACGCCACCCCCGGGTGCGGCGTGCCGCGCGGCACGCCCCGAGGGGGTGCCTCCCGAGCCCGCCGGGCCGGCCGGGGCGACGCCCCCACCGGGTCCGTCCCGCCCGCGCTCAGGCCACCCGCGGCGTCGGCGTACCGCCCCGCCGCGCCGCCTGCAGCAGCCCCCGTACCGACAGCACCGCGCCCGCCGTCACCAGGCCCGCGGCCACCGCCATGCCCACCACCCCCACCAGCGGCAGCGCGATCCCGAGCGCACCGCCCACCACCCACGACACCTGCAGGACCGTCTCCGACCGGGCGAACGCCGAGGTACGCACCTCCTCCGGGACATCGCGCTGGATCATCGCGTCCAGCGACAGCTTGCCCAGCGCCTGGCACAGCCCCGCGGTGGCCGCCGCCGCGGTGACCACGACCACCGCCAGCACCGGGTAGAACACCGCGGCCAACACCGTCGAACACAGCGCCAGCCCCAGCACCGCCGCCACGATCGGCTCCGGCCCGCGCGCCTTCAGCCACGCCCCGACCGCCGTGCCCAGCGCATTGCCGACCCCCGCCGCCACCGCCACCAGCCCCAGCGACGCCGCCGCGCCCAGCCCGTCCAGCGGATGCTCGCGCAGCAGGAAGGCCAGGAAGAACGTCAGGAAACCGGAGAGCGCCCGCAGCCCGGCGTTCGCCTGCAGACCGTGCAGCACGGACGGCCCGACCGTCCGCAGCCCCGGCTTCGGCGCCCGCCCCGCCGCCCCTGCCCGGCCCCCGTTCCGGGACGCCAGCAGGGCCCGCCCCTCACCCTTCGCCGAATCGACCTTGTGCGGCAGCGAGAACGACAGCACCGTGCCCACCGCGAACACCACGAACGCCCCGTACAGCGGACACGGCGGCCCGAGCAGATGCAGCCCCGCCCCCGCCGGCGCGGCCAGCCCGGTGGCCAGCAGCCCCGCCAGCGTCACCCGCGAGTTGGCCTTGACCAGCGAGATCCGCGGCGGCAGCAGCCGCGGCACCACCGCACTGCGCACCACGCCGTACGCCTTCGACGACACCAGCACGCCCAGCGCCGCCGGATACAGCTCCAGACGACCGGTCGCCACCGCCCCCGACATCGTCAGCGCCAGCAGCGCCCGGGCCAGCATCGAGGCGGCCATCGCCGCCCGCCGGCCGTGCGGCACCCGGTCCAGCAGCGGCCCGATCACCGGCGCCAGTACCGCGAACGGCGCCATGGTCACCGCCAGATACAACGCCACCCGGCCGCGCGCCTCATGGGTCGGCACCGAGAAGAACACCGTCGACGCCAGCGCGACCGTGATCATCATGTCGCCCGCGGAGTTCACCGCGTGCAGCTCGATCAGCTTGCCCAGCCCCGACTCGCCCGCGCCGTGCGCATGCGTGGCCCGCCGTACGCCCCGGGCCGCGCCGGTGAACGGCCGGTGCAGGGCCTGTCCGACCGCCCGCGTGGTCCGCCCGCGCCGGCTGCCGCCGAACCCGCCGCGCGTCGGTGCGCGCGGCTTCCGTACCTTCGACGCCCGCGCGGCAGCCACCTGGCCATAGTGCCCCAACTCGCCCAGGACCGGGCGGTTCCTCCTGCTTGCCGCGCGGGGCGCACCGGGCCGTCGCCGTCACCCGCTGCCAATTGCCGCTCCCTCCGAGGAGTCGTACACCGTTGAAGGGGTAGCGTGTCTAGCGCGCCACCGGCGGTCGGTTTTGGCCGCGTGTCTCATTGCGATCCGCGATCCCGCAGAATGGGTTGCAAGAGGTGCGCTCGACCGAATCGATCGGGCGCGGACGTCGACGCGGTCCCCAGGTCCGCTCCGCCCGCCCCGGCCCTCCGGACGGACAAGGACAGCTCCGGCTGGCGCACTCGTGAGACGGCGTGGAAGAGAGAATCGATTCTTGTGAGTGCTGCGATGCGAAGCCGTACCCCTGACCGCCTGTGCGCCGAGGCGGTCGACCTCGCCCGGGCGGCGGCGGAGGAGACCGCACTCCCCGGCATGGTCGGCGAGCACATCGAGGCCGTGGCCGACGGCGACCGCGTCGTCACCCATCTCTTCGTCTGCAACGAACCGGGCTACCGCGGCTGGCGCTGGGCCGTGACGGTCGCCCGCGCCTCCCGCGCCAAGGTCGTCACCCTCGACGAGACGGTCCTGCTGCCCGGCCCCGACGCCCTCCTCGCCCCCGAGTGGGTGCCCTGGAGCGAACGCCTCCGCCCCGGCGACATGGGCCCCGGCGACCTGCTCCCCACCGAGGCCGACGACCTGCGCCTGGAGCCCGGCTTCACCGGCGAGGACGTCCCGCCGCCGAACTCCCCGGTCGCCGAGGGCATGGCCGCCGAGGTCGCCGACACCGAAGAGGCCGACGTCGTCCCCGGCTCGCCCGCGGTCCAGCCCGCCCCGGCCCGCGGCGGCATCGCCGACGTCGCCGAGGAACTCGGCCTGCGCCGCGCCCGGGTCCTGTCCCGCTACGGCCTGCACGCCGCCGCCGACCGCTGGGAAGAGGCCTTCGGCGCCAAGTCCCCCATGGCCCAGGCGGCCCCCGCGACCTGTATGACCTGCGGCTTCCTCACCCCGCTCACCGGCTCGCTGCGCCAGGCCTTCGGCGTATGCGCCAACGAGTTCGCCCCCGCGGACGGCCGCGTGGTCTCCCTGTCGTACGGCTGCGGCGCCCACTCCGAGGCGGCCGTCATGCCGAAGCCGCCCCGGCCGGCGCCGCCCGTGGTCGACGAAACCGTCGTCGAACCGCTGGCCCTGCGGCCGGAACGCGACGGCGGCTCCGTCGAGGAAGCGGGCCCGGCGGAGGAGCTGGGCCACAGCTGAGGTTTTCCCGCCCGGAGCAGGGG
>NZ_JBHWDV010000026.1:57799-114837 GCF_042734445.1 Streptomyces sp. NPDC059649 | reverse complement strand
GCGTTGAGCGGAACCAGAGGGAGGAATAATCCCTCGGTTCACAGCGTCCTCGCTGTGTTTTCTTCAAAGGAACCTCGCCACCAGACCATCCGGCCTAGTAGACGGGGTATCAACATATCTGGCGTTGACTTTTGGCACGCTGTTGAGTTCTCAAGGAACGGACGCTTCCTTTGGATTCCCTCTCGGGCTTCCTCCGGGCGCTTCCCTTCGGTCTTGCGTTTCCGACTCTATCAGATCCTCGCGGTCCTGATTTTCGCCGGTGCGTTTCGGCCTTTCGGCTTCTTCGCGGTTTCCGACTTTATCAGATCCGGTTTCTTTCGATTCCGGCTTCCGATTTCCGTCGGAGTGCTTCGGGGCGTCTTTGGGACGGCCCTTCGGCGTGTCACCACTTTAGCTAATTTCCTCGGCGACTCATAATCGAGTCGGCCGGATCGATTTTCGGCAACGCGAAAGCCGACCCTTTAGGGAATCGTGCGAAGTAGTTGGGTTGTGCCACCTGGCGGAGGGCGCAGAAGGCGCTGTCCGTCTCCAGCGGCTCGGGCTACGTTAGGCGGTGACGCAAGGAGAGTCAAGTAGCCGAGGTGGCGCGGCGGCGGGGCACGTGGCGGCGGTACGGACTGACCGTCGGGTCGCCGTCGATCCAGTAGCGCCAGGGGTGGTGGGCGCCGTCCCCGCCCACGCCGGTACGGGGGCCGTGGCACACCCGGTCGGGGGTGGGCGGGGTGCCGTGGAGCAGGGTCAGGGGGGCGTTGCCGCCGCGGCAGAGGTCGGTGCCGTCGAGGGTGCGGTCGATGTCGAGGGCGGTGGCCAGCCGGGCCGGGCCCTTGGCCAGTTCGTGGGCGCTGCGGGCCTTGGGGCGGCGGGCGGCGGCCAGGTGCGCGCCGCTGATGATCTCGCCGGCGCGCAGCAGGACGCCGCTGGCCCGGCCCTCGGGGCCGCAGACCGCGTTGAGGCTGAACCACATGCCGTAGATGAAGTAGACGTACGCGTGGCCGGGCGGGCCGAACATCGCGGCGTTGCGTTCGGTGCGTCCGCGGTAGGCGTGGGAACCGGGGTCGCCCTCGCCGTCGTACGCCTCCACCTCGGTCAGCCGGAGCTCGATCGGGCCGTCGGGGGTGTGGCGCAGGAGGGTGCGGCCCAGCAGGTCGGGGGCCACCTCCACAACGGGGCGGTCGAAGAAGTCGCGGTGGAGCGGCATTCGTTCCGGTACGTCGGTCATGCGGACCGAGCGTAGTGGAGCCCTCGGGGGTGCCGGCTGGCCAGGGGGGCGGCGGGGTTGGGAAGGTGTGGGCCGTGGAACCGGCCCGTGCCGGTTCGCGTTCGTAGGTAGCGACCGCAGGTCGTATGGGAGCACAGGCGCTGTGCCTGGGGAGGACGAGCATGGGATTCAAGAAGCTGCTGGCGAGCCTGGGGGCCGGGGGTGCGTCGGTGGAGACGGTGCTCTTCGAGGAGAACGTCGTCCCGGGCGGAGTGGTGCAGGGCGAGGTGCGGATCCAGGGCGGGTCGGTGGCCCAGGAGATCCAGGGGCTGTCGGTCGGTCTGCAGGCGCGGGTCGAGGTCGAGAGCGGCGACGAGGAGTTCAAGCGGGACATCCAGTTCACGAAGGTGCAGCTGGGCGGGGCCTTCGAGGTGCAGGCGGGGGCGGCGCACACCGTGCCGTTCGGGCTGGAGATCCCGTGGGAGACGCCGATCACCACGTTCCTGGGCACGCATCTGCGCGGGATGAGCGTCGGGGTGACGACGGAGCTGGCGATCGCGCGGGCGGTGGACTCCGGTGATCTGGACCCGGTCAATGTGCATCCGCTGCCGGCGCAGCAGGCGATCCTGGACGCGTTCGGGCGGCTCGGGTTCCGTTTCAAGGCGGCGGATCTGGAGCAGGGGCACATCCGGGGCACGCGGCAGCAGCTGCCCTTCTACCAGGAGATCGAGTTCTACGCGCCGCAGCAGTACCGCGGGCTGAACCAGGTCGAGCTGTCCTTCGTCGCGGACGACCGGGAGATGGACGTCGTCCTGGAGATGGACAAGAAGCCGGGGCTGTTCTCCGAGGGGTCGGACACCTACCGGTCGTTCACGGTGGGGCTGCACGACTTCGAGGGGACCGACTGGGCGGCTTATCTCCACCAGTGGCTGGCGGAGGTCGGCGGTAAGCGGAACTGGCTCTAACCTGGCCCGACAGAGTGTCAGCGAGCGACCAGGAGGTTCATGTGTCCGAGCTGAAGCGGCGGCCGCTTCCGCACGATTTCCATCCGCCGGTGCCGGAGTTCACCGTGGTGAGCGACGAGGTGGAGCCGGGCGGGACGCTGCGGCCGGAGCAGGTCCACTCGGGCGGGAACCGCTCGCCGCACCTGCGGTGGGAGGGCGCTCCCTCGGGGACCAAGAGCTACGCCGTCACCTGTTACGACCCGGACGCGCCGACCGGCAGCGGTTTCTGGCACTGGGTGCTGTTCGACATCCCGGCGTCGGTGACGGAGCTGCCGTCGGGCGCCGGCTCGGGGGACATGAAGGGGCTGCCCGAGGGTGCGGTGCATGCCCGTAACGACTACGGGACGCGGGACTTCGGCGGGGCCGCGCCGCCGCCCGGGGACGGTCCGCACCGTTACGTGTTCACGGTCTACGCGGTGGACCAGGCGAAGCTCGGGCCGGATGCGGACGCCTCGCCCGCGGTGGTGGGGTTCAACCTGCGGTTCCACGCGATCGGGCGGGCCCAGCTGATCGGCGAGTACGAGGTGCCGGCGTAGGGCCGGGCACCGTAATTCCGTTGCGCCCCGGCGCTTCCGGCACGCAGAGTGGTACCTGTGCCGCCGCCCCTCATCAGGGCGTCGGGCAGTCGGTACCGCAGTGGCGGGAGCGGCGGGGCGCAGGTGTGTCGCCAGCTGCTTGTCGGAGCCGGGCCTCGGGCCGGGCGTCCTCGTCGGCTGCCGTTCGCTCCGGGTCCCGCGTGTTTCACGGGGGCGGGACCCGGAGCGCACTCTTTTCCGGCCGGTGCCGGCCCGGGCGGTTCCTCGTCTGGGTGCCGTCGCCGGATCACCCGGTCTTCATCTCGTGCTCGTCCGCCATTTCCCTTGTGGCATGCGGAAATTGCGTTGTTCGGGGAATACCTGCCGCTGCAGAGTGGAGCAACTTCGCCGCGGGGGCGGAGCGGGTGCGGGAGGTGGACGGGATGCGCGAGACGCTGGTGCTGAATGCGAGCTTCGAGCCGCTGGCGACGGTGTCGCTGCGGCGCGCGGTGGTGCTGGTCATGCAGGACAAGGCGGTCATCGAGCACGCCCACCCCGGGCTGCGGGTGCGGGCCGCTTCGGTGGACGTACCGGTGCCGCAGGTGATCAGGCTGAGCAGGTACGTACGGGTGCCGTTCCGAAGACGGGCGCCCTGGTCGCGGCGCGGGGTGCTGGTGCGTGACCAGCACCGGTGCGCGTACTGCGGGCGGCGGGCGACGACCGTGGACCACGTCGTGCCGCGGTCGCACGGTGGTGGGGACACCTGGCTGAATACCGTCGCCTCGTGCGCGGAGGACAATCACCGCAAAGCGGACCGTACGCCCGAGCAGGCCGGGATGCAGTTGCTGCGGCGGCCGTTCGAGCCGACGCCGGCGGATGCGCTGCTGTCGACGCTGGGGGTGTCGGTGCGGGACGGTCTGCCGGAGTGGCTGGCGCTGCCGGCCTGACCTTCGTGGTCTCCGGCCGTCGTCCAACTCCCCTCACTTGAGGAGGAGTTGGACGATGGCCAGGCTGCCGACCACGACGATGACGGCGCGCAGGGCGGTCGGCGGAAGCCGGCGGCCGATCTTCGCGCCGAGCAGGCCGCCGAGCGTGGAGCCGACCGCGATCAGGGCGACGGCGGTCCAGTCGAAGGTGGCGACGAAGAGGAAGAAGACCGCCGCGACGCCGTTGACGACGGCCGCGAGGACGTTCTTGAGGGCGTTGAGGCGCTGCAGGTCGTCGTGGAGGAGCAGGCCCATCAGCGAGAGGTACAGCACGCCCTGGGCGGCGCCGAAGTAGCCGCCGTAGGCGCTGGCGAGCAGGAGGCCGGCGAGCAGGACCGGCCCGCCGTCGGGGTGGACGGTGGTCCCGTTGCGTTCGCGGCGGGCGCGGAGCCGGGCGGCGAGCCGGGGCTGGACGACGACGAGGACCAGGGCCACGGCGATCAGTACGGGGACGATCGCGTCGAACGCCTTGGAGGGCAGCGCCAGCAGCAGGATCGCGCCACCGAGGCCGCCGATGAGGGCGGTGGCGCCGAAGCGGAGCAGCCGGCGGCGCTGGCCGGCGAGTTCGCGGCGGTAGCCGAAGGCACCGCTGAGCGAGCCGGGCACCAGGCCCAGGGTGTTGGAGACATTGGCCGTGACGGGCGGTAGTCCGAGGGCGAGCAGCACCGGGAAGGTGATCAGGGTCCCGGAGCCGACGATGACGTTGATGGTGCCGGCGCCGACCCCGGCGGCGAAAACGGCGACGGCTTCCCAAAGGGTCATGCTGGCTCCCCCGTGCATGATCGGTGCGGTCCGGTCCGATCATGCAGCAGGGCGGGGCCGGTCGTCGATGGGGATCAGTCGTCGGCGGGGATCAGTCGTCGATCGGGGGCGTCTCGTGCTTCGGGGAGCTGGGCTTGGGGATGGAGCCGCCGCCGGTCGGCGGGGTGAAGTTGCCGATCGCGCCGCCGAGGCCCTTGAGGGCGTCGCCGATCTCGCTGGGCACGATCCAGAGCTTGTTGGCGTCGCCCTCGGCGATCTTCGGGAGCATCTGGAGGTACTGGTAGGAGAGCAGCTTCTGGTCCGGGTCGCCGGCGTGGATGGACTCGAAGACCACCCGGATGGCCTGGGCCTCGCCCTCGGCGCGGAGCGCGGCGGCCTTGGCCTCACCTTCGGCGCGCAGGATCGAGGACTGCTTCTCACCTTCGGCGGTGAGGATCTGGGACTGCCGGACACCCTCGGCCTGGAGGATCGCGGCGCGCTTGTCACGGTCGGCGCGCATCTGCTTCTCCATCGAGTCCTGGATGGAGGTCGGCGGCTCGATGGCCTTCAGCTCGACGCGGTTGACGCGGATGCCCCACTTGCCGGTGGCCTCGTCGAGGACGCCGCGCAGGGCCGCGTTGATCTCCTCGCGGGAGGTCAGGGTCCGCTCCAGGTCCATGCCGCCGATGATGTTGCGGAGGGTGGTGACGGTGAGCTGCTCGATGGCCTGGATGTAGCTGGCGACCTCGTAGGTGGCCGCGCGGGCGTCCGTCACCTGGTAGTAGATGACGGTGTCGATGTTCACGACGAGGTTGTCCTGGGTGATCACCGGCTGCGGCGGGAACGGCACGACCTGCTCGCGGAGGTCGATGCGGTTGCGGATCGAGTCGATGAACGGGACGACGATGTTCAGGCCGGCGTTGAGGGTGCGGGTGTAGCGGCCGAAGCGTTCGACGATGGCGGCGCTGGCCTGGGGGATGACCTGGATCGTTTTGATGAGTGCGATGAACACGAGCACCACCAGGATGATCAGGACGATGATGATCGGTTCCACAGCGGCTCCCGTGCCCTTCGTTGCTGGTCCGTGCCGGCCGGTGACCGGCTTGCCGTTGATCAGTCTTTCAGAGACGTGGCTCGTCGCGCAGCGTGTTCGGGTCAGATGACGACTGCGGTGGCGCCGTCGATCTCGACGACGTCGACCTGCTGGCCCGGTTCGTAGCTCCGGTCGCCGTCGAGGGCGCGCGCGGACCAGATCTCGCCGGCGAGCTTGATGCGGCCGCCGTCGCCGCCGTCGACCCGTTCCAGGACCGTGGCGCTCTTCCCCTTGAGGGCGTCGATCCCGGACGCGAGCTGCGGCGCCTGGCGGCGGTTGCGGTTGGCGAGGGGGCGTACGACGGCGATCAGCGCGACGGAGACGGCGGCGAACACGAGGAACTGCGGGACGGTGCCGCCACCGACCGCTGCGGTGACGGCACCGGCGACGGCACCGACCGCGAGCATCCCGAATTCGGGCATCGCGGTCACGACGAGCGGAATACCCAGTCCTACGGCGGCGATCAGCCACCACACCCATGGATCCACGGGTTCATGGTAGATCCGTACGGCGGCCCGGGACAGGGCGCGATCGGTCAGCGGCGGCCGGGCGGACGGGTGTTCAGGCCAGCGGGAGGCCCTGGGCGGTCCAGCGGTCGCCGAGCCGCTCGACGACCAGGGGGACACCGAAGCAGTGGGAGAGGTTCCGGGAGGTCAGTTCCAGCTCGAGCGGGCCGGCGGCCAGCACCTTGCCCTGACGGATCATCAGGACGTGGGTGAAGCCGGGGGCGATCTCCTCGACGTGGTGGGTGACCATCAGCATCGACGGCGCGTACGGGTCGCGGGCGAGGCGGCCGAGGCGGCGGACCAGGTCCTCGCGGCCGCCGAGGTCGAGGCCGGCGGCCGGCTCGTCGAGCAGCAGCAGCTCGGGGTCGGTCATCATCGCGCGGGCGATCAGGGTGCGCTTGCGCTCGCCCTCGGAGAGGGTGCCGAACTTCCGGTCGAGGTAGTCGTTCATGCCGAGGCGGTCGAGGAAGGCGCGGGCGCGCTGCTCGTCGACGTCCTCGTAGTCCTCCTGCCAGTGGGCGGTCATGCCGTACGCGGCGGTCAGCACGGTCTGCAGCACGGTCTGGCTGCGCGGCAGCTTGTCGGCGAGCGCGATGCCGGCGATGCCGATGCGCGGGCGGAGGTCGAAGACGTCGACCTTGCCGAGCTCCTCGCCGAGGATGGAGGCGGTGCCCTGGGTCGGGAAGAGGTAGCTGGAGGCGACGTTCAGCAGGGTGGTCTTGCCGGCGCCGTTGGGGCCGAGGATCACCCAGCGCTCGCCCTCCTTGACCGACCAGGAGACCTGGTCCACCAGAGCCCGTCCTTCGCGGACCACGGATACGTCCACCAGCTCCAGCACATCGCTCATGAGCGCGTTGTCTCCCATTGCATCTCGGTCGTCGCGTGCACCTGTAGGCGCAGCCCCCCTGCAAACCTACGCCACTCGTTGTCAGTGCCGTTCCCTAGGCTGGGGGCCATGCTCAAGGAACCTCGCTCAGGACGGCTGGCGGCATGGGGAAACGCCCTTTTGGCCGGACTTGTCTCACCGGATGAAGCGGTGCACCGGATCGCGGAGGACGACGCGGTGCACCGCGTGGCCGGTCTGCCCGGGGAGGACGCGCCGGTCGGGCTGACGCTCGCGCTGGGGCGGCTGCGGGCGCTCGGCGCGATCGGGCTGCGGGTGGCGCTGCCGGTGCCCGGCCATCCGCTGGGACTGTGCGGGCCCCCGGAATTCAACGCCCGCGCGCTGGAGGCCGAGGAGGCGGTGATCGCCACCGGCGCCGGGCTGGGACTGGTTCCGGAGGCGTACGAGGCCGGGCCGGAGGGCGGGGCGGCGCCCGATGTGCATGTGGAGGTGGTCTGGCGGTGCCTGCCGGTGCGGGAGGCGCCGCCGGCGGACGTGCCGTCGCTGGGCGAGGCGGAGCGGGAGCTGGCGGAGGCGCTGCGGGAGGCGACCGAGGTGCTCTCGAAGCTGGACGTGGCCGGGGCGGGTCCGGTGGCGCAGGCGGCGCTGGCGGCGTACCGGGCGCGGGCGGAGGCGGGCCGTCAGGTGCTGGCCCCGGGATATCCGCCGCGGGCGGTGCGCGTGTTGGAGCTGGCGCAGCGGGTCGGTGCGCTGATCGACATCGCGCGGGAGGCCGGCGGGGACGGTGCGGAGCACGGCGCGGCGGTGAGCGCCTCGGAGATGGCCGCGCGGGCGGAGGCGCTGCGTCCGGTGGAGCGTACGGCCCGGCGGGCGCAGGTCGCGGCGTACAACTCCGCCGTGGAGGAGCGGGAGCGGCGCGGCGGCCGATGAGGGGATGAGACGCGGCGGGCCCCGCCGGACCATTGTGTGGTCGACGACGGGGCCGTTGCCGAGATGGGCCGAACAGCCCGGGCAGGGTGGACTGTTCACCCCAGATCGGACAACCTCAGTAGTTCGAGCTTGCGTTGTCGAACGTGGGGTTGAGCGCGCCGATGACGTTGGCGCTGTTGCCGGTGGCGTTCACCGGGACGTGCACGGGCACCTGGGCCTGGTTGCCGGAGCCGATGCCCGGGGAGTTCGTGGCCTTGCCGTCTGCCTGGGAGGCGAAGGCGGAACCGGCCGCGGCGGTCAGGGCGAGGCCGGTGGCGGCGAGGACCAGCGCGGCCTTCTTGGCGGTGTTCATGGTGAGGTGAGTTCCTTGCGTGGTGGCGCGGGACCGCACTGACGGTTGCGGATGCGGGCGGCTCAGAAGTTGGTGCTGCGGTTGCCGAAGGCGGGGTTGAGCACGCCGACGACGTTGACGCTGTTGCCGTTGACGTTCACCGGCACGGTCACGGGCGCCTGGACGAGGTTGCCGGAGAGGACGCCGGGAGAGTTGACGGTGCCGCCGGCGGCCTGCGCGCCATCGGTGGCGAAGGCGGAACCGGCGGCCGCACCGAGGCTGAGGGCGGTACCGGCGACGACGAGGGCGGCCTTCTTGGCGGTGTTCATGAAATGTGGTCCTTGCGTAGAGGGAAGAACAAAAGAAACAGAGGGGTGCTGACGGCTTCCGCGCGGCCGACGGGGGCCGGCGCGGCGGCGGTCAGACGTTCTCGCAGACGTTCCCGAAGGTCGGGTCGAGGATGCCGACGACGGAGACGGTGTCGCCGCAGGCGTTCACGGGGACGTGCACCGGAGCCTGGACGAGGTTGCCGGAGACGATGCCCGGGGAGTTCTCGGCCCCGCCGGCGGCGTGCGCACCGTCGTGGGCGAACGCGGAACCGGCGGCGGCACCCAGGCCGAGGGCGGTGGCGGCGAGAACGAGGGCGGCCTTCTTGGCGGTGTTCATTGCGGGGGATTCCTCCGGTGAGGGGGCACAGGGCCGGTGGACAGCACTGATGGGGATGACGGGGGTGTGGAGAGGGGGGCCGGCCGCTGCCCTCACGGCGGTGAGGGGGCCGGTCCGGTGCGGGCCCGCGCGGACGGGATCGTCACACGGGCCGCGCGCAAAGGCCTTGCTGCGCTCAGAGGTTGACGCAGGGGTCGCCGAAGGTGGGGTTGAGCAGGCCGACGACCGAGACGGTGTTGCCGCAGGCGTTCACGGGGACGTGCACGGGAGCCTGGACGAGGTTGCCCGAGCCGACGCCCGGGGACTGCACCGCGGCACCCTGCGCCTGCGGGGTGTGGGCGGAGGCGATACCGGCGCCCGCGAGGGCCAGACCGCTCGCCATCATCGTGACGGCCGCGACCCGCTTGATGTTCTTCACTTCTCTTGCTCCTCATTGCCGTTGCCGTGACCAGCCGTCACGACTGCTCTGGACAACGGCCCGGCACGAGGAGGGATACGCCGAACGGGCTACGGCTACACGACAGTATGAATCTCGGACCGGCAGGCGACGTTCGGGTTGACGCATTGTCGTACCGAAGGACCGTCCGACGCCAGGCCGGCACCGTCGCCGGCCCGGTCGTGGCGGCTTCTGCGCCTGGTCAGGCCCCGATTCCGTGCCGTACCGCCCAGAGCGCCGCCTGGGTCCGGTCGGCGAGGTCGAGCTTCATGAGGATGTTGGAGACATGGGTCTTGACGGTCTTCTCGGAGAGCACCAGGGCGCGGGCGATCTCGCGGTTGGAGCGGCCGTCCGCGATCAGGGCGAGGACCTCGCTCTCGCGGTCGGTGAGCGACGTGCCGCGTCCCTGGCCGCCGTTGCCGTCCTCCTGGGAGAGCAGCGCGACGGCCACCTCGGGCTGCAGCAGGACGTGGCCGGCGTGTACGGAGCGGATGGCGGCGGCCAGTGCCTCGGGGTCGATGTCCTTGTAGACGTAGCCGGCCGCTCCGGCGCGCAGGGCCGGGACGACGGTGCGCTGTTCGGTGAAGCTGGTGACGACCAGGACCCGGGCGGGGTTGTCCAGTTCGCGGAGCTTGCGGAGCGCCTCGATGCCGTCCATGCCGGGCATCTTGACGTCCATCAGGACGACGTCCGGGCGGAGTCGTTCGGCGGCGGCGATGCCCTCGGCACCGTCGGACGCCTCCCCCACCACCTCGATGTCGTCCTGGACCTCCAGGAACGTGCGCAGCCCGCGGCGGACGACCTGGTGGTCGTCGACGAGCAGGACGTGGATCGGTCGGGTGTCAGCCACCGGGCACCTCCATCTCGACAGCGGTGCCCTTGCCGGGCTCCGATTGCACGGTGAGCGTTCCGCCGACGCCGCCGGCGCGGTCGTGCATCGAGACCAGGCCGAGGTGGCGGCCGGCCCGGCGGACCGTGCCGGGGTCGAAACCGCAGCCGTCGTCGGCTATCCGCAGCAGGGCTCCCTGACCGGCGCGGGAGAGGGTGACCTCGACGTGCTCGGCGCCGGAGTGCCGCAGGGCGTTGTGCAGGGCCTCCTGGGCGACCCGGAGCATGGCCTCCTCCTGGGCGGCGGGCAGTGCGCGGACGCTGTGGGCGGTGAAGGTGACATGGGCGGAGTGGGCGCGGTCGAGGACCTGGATCTGGGAGCGCAGGGTGGCGACCAGGCCGTCCTCGTCCAGGGCGGCGGGCCGCAACTCGACGACGGCGGCGCGGAGTTCGTCGGCGGCCTCGGCGGCGAGCGCGGCGACCTGGTGGAGCTCGTCCTTGGCGCGGACCGGGTCGCGGTCGACGAGGGCGGTGGCGGCCTGGGCGGTGAGCCGGAGCGAGAACAGCTTCTGGGACACCGCGTCGTGCAGTTCGTGGGCGAGCCGGGCCCGCTCCCCCACGATGGTCAGCTCGCGGCTGCGTTCGTAGAGGCGGGCGTTGGTCAGGGCGATGGCGGCGTGCTGGGCGAGGATGCCGAGCAGGCGCTCGTCGTCCTCGGTGAAGCGGCAGCCGTCCCGGCGGGAGAGAGGGGGCTCGGGGCAGCGCTTGTTGGCCAGGAAGAGGGCGCCGAGGATCTCGTCCCCGTCGGCGACCGGCAGGCCGAGGAAGTCCCGCATGTCCGGGTGGGCCGCGGGCCAGCCGCCGAAGCGCGGGTCCTGGCGGACGTCGGCGAGCCGTTCGGGGGTGGCGTTGTGCAGCATCGCGGCGAGGATGCCGTGCTGGCGGGGCAGCGGGCCGATGGCCTTCCACTGCTCGGCGCTGACGCCGTCGACGACGAACTGGGCGAAGCCGCCGTGGTCGTCGGGCACTCCGAGCGCCGCGTATTCGGCGTCCAGCAGTTCGCGGGCCGAGGCCACGATCGTCTTGAGGACGTCGCGCACCTCAAGATGCCTGCTCATGGCCAGGATCGCGGTACTCACCGCGGGGATCCCGGCTCCCGGTCCGTTGGTCATGGCCTCACGGTACCGGCGGGGTGGACGGGGCCGTATCGGTCCTGCGCCGTCCGGTGGCCGGGACCACGGTCCTAGGCCGAATGCCCTGGCGGGGGCCGGTCCGGCGGGTGGCGGCCGGCGGGTGGCGGCTGGCGGGGGGGCGTTCCTACGGCGAGGGCGCGGGCCGGGGTGGCCGGTCGGCTGGATGTGGATGTGCTGGCTCCGGTGGGCATTGTTCGGGCGGGGGCTTTGTCGCTTTAGCGCTGCTGCTCCTATTGGGAATCGTATGCGCCTGATTCCCCTTATAGGGGAGGTGTCCCTATATAAGGGAATCCAGGGGTAGCGAAATGTCCGATTCGCCCTATTACGGCGGGTCGGATGTGGGGTCGGGAAGGCCGTCGAGCGGGGCAGCCAAGGCGGGCGTCTGGAGCGGCAGTCGGCGGCGCTCGTGACGGAGGGGCCGGGGCCGCGGGTGGGGCGGGTCGATCCAGCGACCTGTGACCGCTCCGTATGCGGCCACAGCCCCGGACGACGCCTCCGACCGGCCGCCCGCCGGGGACTGGTCGTACCGGCGCTGCTCCAGCTCCTGGACGGCGCGGCGCCCAGCGTTCGCGATGACCCCAGCGGGTCACCCGACACCGGAGTGCGAAGTGCCCGATTTGGTACGGAAAGCGCCGGAGCGAGCGCCGGCCGAGAAGTAGCGCATACAGGCTGTGCGTTTGCAATTACTCCCGGCGAGACCTTCCCCTTCGGGCTGTGACGCCGCCAATAGGGCGTAAATCACTTACGACCCGGGTTAGTGGCTTGTGGAATCCCACCTGACCAGGGATTTGTCCATTCCGGATGCGATATTCCCGCTACTGGTTCCACTAAGTCGCATCGTACGTCACACCTTTGCCGGGGCAATTTCCTGCCGCTAAGAATGGCCCCGTCGCTCGGCGCCGTGGTCAGAACTCGGCGTTGGCCGCCGCTCAAGGCCCGTGCGACGTCCCCCTTCGGAAGGTCTGTCCCACCATGCCCAAGCACGCTATTTCCCGCCTCAACCGGACGCACAAGCTCGGTGTCGCCGGTGTTGCCGCAGCCGGTGCCGCTGCTCTGATCTTCGCCGCCGTTCCGGGTGCGGACGCCGACCAGGGCAAGACCCAGGCCGTCGCCGTCGAGAACGTCAAGCCGGTCGCCTTCAGCGCCGTCGGTACGGCCGCCAGGGCCCAGCAGGCCACCATCGCCAAGCAGGCCGACGCCTCCGCCGCCAAGGGCAAGGCCGAGGCCGCCGCGAAGAAGGCCGCTGCCGAGAAGGCCGCCAAGGCCGCCGCCGCGAAGAAGGCCGCCGCCGAGAAGGCCGCCAAGGCCAAGGCCGCCGCCGCGGCGAAGGCGAAGGCCGCCAAGGAGCACCGGGTGAAGCAGGCCGCCAGCCGCTCCGCGGTCCGCACCGCGATCCCGGCCGCCGCGCCGAAGCCGGCCGTGAAGACCTACCCGAACAACCTCGACGGCTGGATCCGCGAGTCGCTGGACGTCATGGCCAAGAAGGGCATCCCCGGCTCGTACAACGGCATCTACCGGAACATCATCCGGGAGTCCTCCGGCAACCCGATGGCGATCAACCTCTGGGACATCAACGCCCAGAACGGCATCCCGTCCAAGGGCCTGCTGCAGGTGATCGACCCGACCTTCAAGGCGTACCACGTCTCGGGTACCTCCTGGAACATCTACGACCCGGTCGCCAACATCACCGCCGCCTGCAACTACGCGGCCGACAAGTACGGCTCGATGGACAACGTCAACTCGGCCTACTGAGCCACCGTTCGACGTCCGGGGGGACGCGCACACACCGCCGAGGGGCGGCACCCGCAGTCGGGTGCCGCCCCTCGGCGCATGCGGTACGGGCCGGGCGTTACTTGCGCATGACCTCCGGCTCGTGGCGGCGCAGCAGCCGCGCGACGACGAAGGCCAGCCCGACGCCCAGGCTGATCAGGATGATCATGTCCATCACGTAGACACCGGTCTGGTGCTTCCACAGCGGGTCGGGGTTGCCCAGCTCCCACGGCAGCAGGGTGTTCATGTCGGCCGTCGCGCCCATCGCGGCGACCGCCCAGCGGGACGGCATCAGCCAGGCGACCTGGGCGACGCCGAGGGTGTCGAAGAGCTGGAAGAGCACGCCGGTGAAGACCACCTGGACGATGGCGAACATGACCAGCAGCGGCATGGTCTTCTCGGCGGTCTTGACCAGCGAGGAGATGATCAGGCCGAACATCATCGAGGTGAAGCCCAGCGCGATGATCGCGAGCGCCATCTCGACCGCCGGGGCCTTGGGGATGATCAGGCCCTCGGTGGGCATGTTCCGGGTCGAGAAGCCGATCGCCGCGATGATCACGCCCTGCACGGCGGTCACCACGCCCAGCACGATCACCTTGGACATCAGGTACGCCGACCGCGACAGGCCGGTGGCCCGTTCGCGCTCGTAGATGACCCGTTCCTTGATCAGCTCACGGACCGAGTTGGCCGCGCCGGAGAAGCACATGCCGACCGCGAGGATCAGCATGATGGTGCTGGCGTCGCGGTTGGTGCGGTGCCGGTTCAGCGGTCCGTAGCCGAGGCCGTAGTCGCTGGGGATCAGCATCGAGACCACGCCGAGCACCGCCGGCAGGATCAGCATCAGGCCCAGGAAGCCGCGGTCGGAGGCGAGCACCGAGACGTACCGCCGCATCAGCGTCCACAGCTGCGAGCCCCAGCTCTGGGACTTCTGCATCCGGGCCGGCGGCGGCTGGATGGACACCGACTGCGGGGCGGTGGCGTCGATGTCCGCGGCGTACATCTGGAAGTGCGGGGAGCCGCGCCAGCGGCCCATCCAGTCGTAGTCGCGGTAGTTCTCGAAGGCCGAGAAGACGTCCGCCCAGGTGTCGTACTGGAAGAAGTTCAGCGCCTCCTCGGGCGGGCCGAAGTAGGCCACGCCACCGCCCGGCGCCATCACCAACAGCTTGTCGCACAGGCCGAGTTCGGCCACGGAGTGGGTGACGACCAGGACGGTGCGGCCGTCGTCGGCGAGGCCGCGCAGCAGCTGCATCACATCGCGGTCCATGCCCGGGTCGAGGCCCGAGGTGGGCTCGTCCAGGAAGATCAGCGACGGCTTGGTCAGCAGCTCCAGGGCCACCGAGACGCGCTTGCGCTGGCCGCCGGAGAGCGAGGTGACCTTCTTGTCCTTGTGCACGTCGAGCTTGAGCTCGCGCAGCACCTCGCCGATCCGGGCCTCGCGCTCGGACTCCGCGGTGTCGCCGGGGAAGCGGAGCTTGGCGGCGTAGCGCAGCGCCTTTTGGACCGTCAGTTCCTTGTGCAGGATGTCGTCCTGCGGAACCAGGCCGATGCGCTGCCGGAGCGCCGCGAACTCCTTGTAGAGGTTGCGGTTGTCGTAGAGGACATCGCCCTCGTTGGCGGGGCGGTAGCCGGTGAGCGCCTTGAGCAGCGTCGACTTGCCGGAGCCGGACGGGCCGATGACCGCGATCAGCGACTTCTCCGGGACGCCGAAGGAGACGTCCTTGAGGATCTGCTTGCCGCCCTCGACGGTGACCGTGAGGTGGCGGGCCGAGAAGGAGACCTCGCCGGTGTCGACGAACTCCTCCAGCCGGTCGCCGACCAGCCGGAACGTGGAGTGGCCGACGCCGATGATGTCGTTCGGGCCGACGGGCGCCTTGCCGGACTTGGGGACCGGCTGGCCGTTGACGTAGGTGCCGTTGTGGCTGCCGAGGTCGCGGATCTCGAAGCGGCCGTCGGGGGTGGCGTGGAATTCGGCGTGGTGGCGGGAGACCTGGAGGTCGGAGACGACCAGTTCGTTCTCCAGCGCACGGCCGATCCGCATCACCCGGCCCATGTCGAGGCGGTGGAAGGTGGTCGGGCTGCGGTCGCCGGCCGGTGCGCCGCCGGCGTTCGGCGCCGGGCGCTCCTGGGGCCGTCGGGCCTGCTGTGGGGGGACGGCCTGCTGGGGCTGCCGGGGTGCGGCCTGCTGCGGCGGGACGTACGGCGGCTGCTGGGCCTGCGGTGGCTGTTGGGCCTGCGGTGGCGCCTGCCAGCCCTGCTGGGCGGGCGGCTGCTGGTGAACGGGCGGTTGCCGGCCCGGCACCTGGTGCGCGGGGGGCGCCTGCCACCCCTGGGCGGCCGGCTGCTGCTGCGGCGTCATCGCGGGCTGCGCGCTGAAGGCGTCGGCGGCGGCCGGCGCGGCGGCGGACAGGGTCAGCCGGGGGCCGTCGGTGGCGTTGCCCAGATGCACGGCGGCACCGGGGCCGATCTCCGTCTGGTGGATCCGCTGGCCCTGGACGTAGGTGCCGTTGGTGCTGCCGTGGTCTTCGATGATCCAGCTGCGGCCGCCCCATCGCACGGTGGCGTGGCGCCAGGAGACCCTGGCGTCGTCGAGCACCATGTCGCCCTGCGGATCACGACCCACGTTGTAGGACCGGGACGGATCGAGCGTCCAGGTCCTTCCGTTCAATTCGAGTACGAGTTCAGGCACTCCATGCCCCATTACATAGTCCCCCGAGTGACGCCCTGTGCGGGAAGTCTAGGGATGGCGAACATCGTGAGGAACTATTTCAGGCTCGGCCCGTGGACCGGAAACCGGGACGGGGCCGGGGTGCAGACGGCTTCCACGGGACCCGCCAAACACTCCCGGAGCACGGGAAGAACCCATGGATCCGCAGGGATCACCGGATTACGGGTGTACCGGACGGGCGGGTGTCCGGGCGGGGGCGGCGGCCCGCGTCGGGGAGGGAGTGCGGAACGGCCCGGGAGGCGGTGCGGAGGCGGCCCCGGAGGTCGCGCGGAAGCGGCCCCCCGAGGCGTGCGGAGCGGCTCCGGAGGCCGTGCGGAGCGGCTCCGGAGGCCGCATCATGGGAGGAAGCGGACATCAGCTGGGCCACGTCCGCGGTCCGTGTGCGGTCCGTACTCGATGCGTACGCGGTTCGTACGCGGTTCGTGCGCGGTTCGCCGGCGATCCGTTCGCGGGCCGTCCGGGGCGCGGTCCCGGGCGCGGTCCGGGTGTGGTCCGGATGTGGTCCGTCCTCGGTACGCGTCGGCCGCGGCCGTACCGAACGCCCCGGCGGGCCAACGAGGTTGGGGCTTCCGTCGGGGTTGTCCCGACCTGCGGATCCGGGCGGGCCGGACACGACTCGATAACGATCGACGGGCCGCCGGGGCCGCGGCCGGCCGGCCCACCGCGAGGGGCCGCGGGCCGGTGGCGGACCGTGCCGCCGCGGTCCGAACCCCGGACAGTCGTACGGGTGCGACGGCCCGGCGGTTACCGTAAGGGCACCATGAGCGCATCGCAGATCCCGCCTGCCACCGCCGTACCGGGCGATGACGTACCGACCCTTCTCGTGAAGATCTTCGGGAAGGACCGGCCCGGCATCACCGCAGGTCTCTTCGACACCCTCGCCGCCTACTCCGTCGATGTCGTGGACATCGAGCAGGTCGTGACCCGGGGGCGCATCACGCTGTGCGCCCTGGTCACCACCCCCTCCCCCGGGCAGGGCACCAGCGGCTCCTCCGAAGGAGACCTGCGGGCCACCGTGCACAGCTGGGCCGAATCCCTGAACCTCCAGGCGGAGATCATCTCCGGCCGGGGTGACAACCGTCCGCGCGGCACCGGGCGTTCGCACGTCACCGTGCTCGGCCACCCGCTCACCGCGGAGTCCACCGCCGCCATCGCCGCCGCCATAACGGGCACCGGCGGCAACATCGACCGTATCTTCCGGCTCGCCAAGTATCCGGTGACCGCCGTCGAATTCGCCGTCTCCGGTGCGGCCACCGAGGCACTGCGTACGGCACTGGCCCTGGAGGCCGCACAGCTGGGCGTGGACGTCGCCGTGGTGGCGGCCGGACTCCAGCGCCGGGCCCAGCGGCTGGTCGTGATGGACGTCGACTCGACGCTGATCCAGGACGAGGTCATCGAGCTGTTCGCGGCGCACGCGGGCTGCGAGGCCGAGGTCGCCGAGGTGACCGCCGCCGCGATGCGCGGTGAGCTGGACTTCGAGCAGTCGCTGCACGCCCGGGTCGAGCTGCTCGCGGGGCTCGACGAGTCGGTGGTGGAGGCGGTGCGCAAGGAGGTGCGGCTGACCCCCGGCGCCCGCACCCTGGTGCGGACGCTCAAGCGGCTCGGCTACCAAGTCGGCGTCGTCTCGGGCGGTTTCACCCAGGTCACCGACGCGCTGCAGGAGGAGCTGGGGCTGGACTTCGCCAACGCCAACACCCTGGAGATCGTCGACGGCAAGCTCACCGGCCGGGTCACCGGGCCCATCGTGGACCGGGCGGGCAAGGCGCGGCTGCTGCGGGACTTCGCGCAGCAGGCCGGGGTGCCGCTGGACCAGACCGTGGCGATCGGTGACGGCGCCAACGACCTCGACATGCTGAACGCGGCCGGCCTCGGGGTCGCCTTCAACGCCAAGCCGGTGGTGCGGAAGGCCGCACACACCGCCGTGAACGTGCCGTTCCTGGACACCGTGCTGTACCTGCTGGGCATCACCCGCGAAGAGGTCGAGGCAGCGGACACCCACGCGGAGTGAGCAGACGGGCTCGTCAGCGGGGCGGGGCCCGGTGAGTGGGACCGGCCGGCACCGGTGAGTGGGGCCCGCCGGCACCGGTGAGTGGGGCCGGCCGGCACCGGTGAGTGGGACCAGGCCCGGTGGGCGAGGGCCCGGTGAGTGTGGCGGGGCCCGGTGGGCGGGTGCGCGTCGTGGTGGGGGCGCCTTGGGAGCAGGTGGGCGCGCCTCAGCGGGGCGGTCTCCGGTGAGTGGGGCGGGCCCCGGTGAGTGAGTGCGCATCGTGGTGGGGGGCGCCTCGTGAGCAGGTGGGCGCCTTGGCGGGGCGGTCTCCGGTGAGTGGGGCGGGCCCCGGTGAGTGAGTGCGCATCGTGGTGGGAGGCGCCTCGGGCGAGGTGTGTGCCTTGGCGGGGCGGGCGCGGCCGGGCTGGCTGGCCGGCCGGGAGACGTCCTGGTGCCCGAGCCCCCCGGGTGCCGAGGCCTGGTGCCCGGAGGACGGGGCGGGGGCGAGCCTGAGGGACGGCCCGCGTGAGCCTGAGGGTCCCCGCGGGCATGGGCACATGGGCATGGGCATGGGCATGGGCATCGGCGTGAGCGTGGGCCGATGCATGAGCGGGGCCCCGGCGGTGTGCCGGGGCCCCGCTTGCCGTCTCGCTCGGGCGCCCTACGCGGTGGTGCGGCGACTGCCGGGCCGGGGACCTCGGCCTGGCGGCGCCGACGGGCACGGGGCCCGAACGGGAGGCACAGCGCTCAACCCTGCGACGTCCGGACGGGAGACTCAGCACCCTGCGGCATCCGGACGCGGGCTCAACCCCGCCGCGCCTCGACGGGAACGCTGGCCGCCGCTCCGCTTCAGCCCCGCCGCGGCCGGACGGGCGGCTCAGCCCTGCGGCGTCCAGTACGCGATCAGCCGGCCCACGCCGTGCTCCACCGACTTCCACGAGCCGTTGAAGGCGACCACGGCGATCGCGGCCGTCGGGAAGCCGCTGCGGTTCATCCGCGGCAGCAGATCGCCGTCGGCCTCCCCCGAGAGCGCGTCCGCGAGGGCGTGCACGCCCGGGTTGTGCCCGACCAGCATCAGGTCGTTGACATCGTCCGAGGTCTCGTTCAGCAGGGCGATGAGCTCGCCGAGGGAGGCTTCGTAAATCCGCTCGTCGTAGACGGTCTTGGGGCGCTGGGGGAGTTCATGGACGGCGAGCTTCCACGTCTCGCGGGTGCGCGTCGACGTCGAGCACAGCGTCAGGTCGGGGGTGACGCCCGAGCCGGCCAGCCAGCGGCCGGCGACGGGGGCGTCCTTGCGGCCGCGTTCGGCGAGCGGACGCTCATGATCGCTGGTCTCCGACCATTCGGCCTTGGCATGGCGGAGGAGGACAATCCGGCGGGGTGTATCGACGCTCATGCGTCCCAGCTTCGCACGAAAGGCGGCGCGGGGCGCGGGGTGTTGAAGCGCTCCCCCTGCAGGGTGACAGCAGGCCACCGGGGCGTTCAGGCACCTATCCGGAGGATTGCCACGAGGTACTCCAGCAGCACCGCGAAGCCCTGCGGGGCGCTCGCCGCACTCGCCCGGGCGGGGCTTGCCACGAGCACCAGCAGGGCTACGAAGGAGACCACCGGCAGGGCCAGCGCCCACCACGGCAGCCGCGTCCACAGACCCCGCGCCCGCAGCCGGGGCATCCGCAGGCCGGTTGTCCGAAGGCCGGTTGTCCGCGGTCCGTGCGGCCACGGGCCGGGTATCCGCAGCCGGTCCGTCCGCCGGCCAGGTATCCGCAGCCCGTGCGTCCGGGGGCCGCTGGCCCGCGGGCGGGCAGCCCGGGCTGCGGGTGACCGGCTGAACGCGGCGGACATGGGGATCGCCTCCGTAACGCATCGAAGTGCCTCCGGGCCGCGAGCTGCGGCTCGGCCACCGCGCTGTGCGGTGTACTTCGAAGCTACGGATCTCCGGCGGCCGTTCCTATCCGGGAAGCCCCCGACTTACCCCTGATACCGACCCCCTAGGGGACGGGGGGTTGTCCCCACCCCGCCCGCCTCCTCCGGCCGGCCCGGCCCTACCGCAGCGGCTCCCCGCCCGATGCGGTGGCCTTCACCGCGGCCGCCTTCACCGCGGCCGCCTTCACCGCGGCGGCCTTCACCGTGGCGCGGCAAGGCTCGCGATGATCGCGACGACGACGGTCACACCGAGCATGAGGCCCAGCACGAGGAGCAGCTTCTTCTGGCTGCCCTGGGGATTCGGTTCGAGCACTGGCATGGGCCCAGTGTCGCACCCGCGGATCCGGCCGTGGGCCCGGGGCGGGGCGCACGGCCGGCGCTCAGGCCTCGTCCTCGATCCGGCGGTCCCGGCCGGCCAGCACGCCGACCGCGATCTGCGGCACCATCAGCCCCGCCATCAGGGCGATCGGCAGGCTCCAGCCGCCGCTGTGCTGGTAGAGCGTGCCGACCAGCAGCGGGCCGGGGATGGAGATCAGGTAGCCGACGCTCTGGGCGAAGGCGGACAGCTTGACGACCCCCGCCGAGCTGGTCGAACGCATGCCGATCATGGTCAGGGCGAGCGGGAACGAGCAGTTGGAGATGCCCATCAGCAGCGCCCAGGCCCAGGCCCCGGCGGCCGGCGCCAGCCACAGCCCCGTATAGCCGGCCAGGCCGCACAGCCCCAGGAACACCGCGAGCGGACCCTGGTGCCGCATCCGGGATGCCAGCCGCGGCAGTACGAAGGACAGCGGGACGCCCATCGCCATGGTGACCGCGAGCAGCACCCCCGCGGTCTGTGCCGAGACCCCGGCGTCGCGGAAGATCTGCGGCATCCAGCCCATGGTGATGTACGCGGCGGTGGCCTGGAGGCCGAAGAAGACGGCGAGCGCCCAGGCGGTCGGCGACGAGGTGATCCGCAGCGGGGCCTGCCCGCTGCGCGCGCCGCCGTCCGCGGCCGGCCCGGAGGCCGCGGCGCGCTGCCGTACGACCGCCAGCCACGGCAGTACGGCGACCGCGGCGAGCACCGCCCATACGGCCAGCCCGGTGCGCCAACTGCCGCCCAGCGCCTGGGTCATGGGCACGGTGACCGCCGCGGCGAGCGAAGTGCCCAGGGCCAGCGCCATCGAGTACAGACCGGTCAGCGGGCCGACCCGGTCCGGGAACCAGCTCTTGATCACGACCGGCATCAGCACGTTGCTGACCGCGATGCCGGCCAGGGCGAGCGCACTGGCGGCGAGGAAACCGCCGGTGCCGCCGGCGTACGGGCGTACCACGACGCCCACCGCGATCGCGGCCATACCCGCGCAGACGATCGCGCCGGGCCCCCAGCGCCGGGCCAGCCGGGGCGCCGCGAACCCGAAGACCGCGAAGCACAGCGGCGGTACGGAGGTGAGCAGCCCGGCGAGGGTGCCGCTCATGCCGAGGCTGTCGCGGACCTCCTCCAGGAGCGCGCCGAGGCTGGTGATGGCCGGGCGGAGGTTGAGCGCCGCCAGGACGAGACCGGCGATCACGATCCGCGGCAGCCAGCGCCCGGCGGCCGGGGCGTTCGCCGGGCCGCCCGGCACGGCGTCGGGTCGCGCCCCGGGGCCGTCGGGCGCCGGGGCGGGGGTGGTGGTACGGGCCGTCGTACGGGCCTCGGTTTCGGTGCCGAGGGTCGCGAGGTCTTCGTCTGCCATGCGGTCCATCATAGAATCATGGGATGAATACCTGTCCAGCCGATGTCGATAGCCTCTGCTGTCCCGGCCGGCACCGGGGGCCGGAAGGGTCCGCCGGGCGCCGCGCCGCCGTCGTCCGTCCGCCCTGCACACCGGAGCGCTGACATGCCGCCTCTGACCTCGCCCCGCCGCTCCGCGCTGGCCGACCAGGTGATCGCGCAGCTGCGCGCCCAGATCACCTCCGGCGAGTGGCCGGTGGGCTCGCGCATCCCGACCGAGCCGGAACTCGTCGAGCAGCTCGGGGTGGCCCGCAACACCGTCCGCGAGGCCGTACGCGCGCTGGCGCACAACGGGCTGCTGGACATCCGGCAGGGCTCGGGCACGTACGTGGTGGCGACCAGTGAACTGGCCGGGGTGATGAACCGCCGGTTCGCCGCCGCCGAGCCGGGCCACGTCGCCGAGCTGCGCAGCGCCCTGGAGGCGGCCGCCGCCCGGCTCGCCGCGCGCCGCCGCACGGACCAGGACCTGCGGCAGATCGACGCGCTGCTGGAGCGGCGCGAGCGGGCCTGGGAGTCCGGGGCCGCGGAGGCGTTCGTGGAGGCGGACGCGACCCTGCACATGGCCATCGTGTCCGCCTCGCACAACGAGGTGCTGGCCGAGATCTACGCCGACCTCGGCGGTGTGCTGCGCGACTTCCTCCGGGCGGACGTCGGCGAGGAGCTGCGCCCGGAGGCACACATGGACCACTCCCGCCTGGTGGAGGCGATCCGCGCGGGCGACGGCGACCGCGCCGCGGCCGAGGCCAGCACCCATCCGTTCGGGTGCCGGGCGGGGGCGCTGGAGAGCTCGGTGGAGGGGTAGGGGGCGGGGCGGGCGCCAGGGTTCGCGGGCCGGGGTTTGGGGGTTGGGGGCGGGGCGGCGGTGGGCCCTACTAGGGGGCGGTCGAACGCATCCCGTAGGGGTCGCGAACGCCCCCTGCGGGGCCACAACCGGCCACGCTCGGGAGGTATTCCCGCGGGAGCTCACGGCACGGGGCTCACGGGTGCCGGCGGACGGCACGGCGCTCACGGCTGACGGCTGACGCCAGACGGCAGACAGCTGACGGTTCACGAACCGGCCTCACGACCCGAGGCCCGCGACACACGGCTCAGCGTCCAGCTGCCGGCACGCGGCACCCGGCATCCGGCATCCGGCACTCGACACGCGGCACGCCGCACGCCGCACAGCCTCCGAGCCCAACGCCCGCAGCTCACCGTACGAGCTCAGCCTCGCCCCTCAAGGCCCGAGGCACCCCTGGCGGCGCCGACAACCCGACAACGCCGACAACGCCAACTGCCCGCCCCGGCGACCGGAACGGGCAGTACGGACGAGCAGTACGGCGTATCAGCACTACGGCGGTACCAGCACGGCGGTACCAATACAGCGGTACCAATACAGCGGTACCAGTACGGCATAGCAGTACGGAGATCCGATACGGCGGCCTGCGGCGCAGATGTGGGCCCGTCAGGCGCCCATCATGTGGACGCCGCCGTCGACGTGGACGATCTCGCCGGTCGTGCGGGGGAAGAAGTCGGACAGCAGGCCGACCACGCCGCGGCCGGCCGGCTCCGGGTCGGCCAGGTCCCAGCCGATCGGGGCGCGGTGGTTCCACACGTCCGCCAGCTCCTCGAAGCCGGGGATGGACTTGGCGGCCATCGACTTGATCGGGCCGGCCGAGACCAGGTTGCAGCGGATGCCCTTCGGGCCGAGGTCGCGCGCCAGGTAGCGGTTGGTGCTCTCCAGCGCCGCCTTGGCCACGCCCATCCAGTCGTACTTCGGCCAGGCGATCTGCGCGTCGAAGGTGAGGCCGACGACCGCGCCGCCGTGCTCCATGAGCGGCAGGCACGCCATGGTCAGCGACTTGTAGGAGTACGCCGAGACCTGGACCGCGGTGCTCACGTCCTCCCAGCCGGCCTCCAGGAAGTTGAAGGCGCCCTGGGGGCCGAAGGCGATGGAGTGCACGATGCCGTCGAGACGGGCGCCCTCGCCCTGGTGCTCGCGGATCTTGTCGGCCAGGCCGTCCAGGTGCTCCTGGTTGGTGACGTCCAGCTCGATCACCGGGGCCTCCTTGGGGAGGCGCTTGGCGATCCGCTCCACCAGGGAGAGCCGGCCGAAGCCGGTGAGGATGACCTCGGCGCCCTCGTTCTGGGCGACCTTGGCCGCCTGGAACGCGATCGACGACTCGGTCAGAACGCCCGTCACGAGGATGCGCTTGCCTGCGAGGATTCCACTCATGCTGATCAGTGACCCATGCCCAATCCGCCGTCGACGGGAATGACGGCTCCGGTGATGTACGCGGCCTCGTCGGAGGCCAGGAAGCGGACCGAGGAGGCGACCTCCTCGGGCTGCGCGTAGCGCGCGAGCGGCACCTGCTTCACGATGTTCTCCCGCTGCTCGTCGGTGAGCACCCGGGTCATGTCGGTGTCGACGAAGCCCGGCGCGACGACGTTGACGGTGATGTTGCGGCTGCCCAGCTCGCGCGCGAGCGAGCGGGCGAAGCCCACCAGACCGGCCTTGGAGGCGGCGTAGTTCGCCTGACCCGCGCCGCCCATCAGACCCACCACGGACGAGATCAGCACGATCCTGCCCTTACGGGCCCGCAGCATCGCGCGGTTGGCCCGCTTGACCACCCGGAACGTGCCGGTGAGGTTGGTCTCCAGGACCGAGGTGAAGTCCTCCTCGGACATCCGCATCAGCAGCTGGTCACGGGTGACGCCGGCGTTCGCCACCAGCACCTCGACCGGGCCGTGCTTCTCCTCGATCTCCTTGTATGCCTGCTCGACCTGCTCGCTGTCCGTGATGTCGCACTTCACGGCCAAAAATCCCGCGGGGGGCTCGCCCGAGCGGTAGGTGATGGCGACCTTGTCGCCTGCCTCGGCGAAGGACCGGGCAATGGCGAGACCGATGCCGCGGTTACCTCCGGTGACCAGAACCGAGCGGCTCAAGAGATCACCCTTTCCGTTTCCTGTCCGTCCTGCGTTCGATACGAAACTATCGGTCACGGGGCACTTCCGGGGAATCGAGCACGGACAGGCGCGCGCGCCGCGCTCTGTCGGGTCCCCACAGAACCACCACCCTCGGTGGCCGACGCGCCGGGCCACACCCCCGGTCCACTGGGCCGAGCGCCCGCCACAGGGCATGATGCAGGCGCCGACTACGGGAGGACGCCTTGGCCGCTGCACCACCTGCCCTCGACGCATCGTTCCTGGCGCTGCCGCTGCGCGCGCTGGCCGACGCCGCGCTGGCCCGGGCCCGGGCCCTGGGCGCCACCCACGCGGACTTCCGCCTGGAACGGATCCGCGAGGCGTCCTGGCGGCTGCGGGACGCCCGGACGTCCGCGACCTCCGACACCACCGATCTGGGCTATGCGGTCCGGGTGGTGCACGACGGTGCGTGGGGGTTCGCGTCCGGGGTGGACCTGACGATGGACGCCGCGGCGCGGGTGGCCGCCCAGGCGGTCGCGATGGCGAAGCTGTCGGCGAAGGTCATCCGGGCGGCCGGCTCCGAGGAGCGGGTGGAGCTGGCGGACGAGCCCGCGCATCCGGACCGTACATGGGTGTCCTCGTACGAGATCAACCCGTTCGACGTGCCGGACGCCGACAAGACGGAGCTGCTGGCGGAGTGGAGCTCCCGGCTGCTGGCCGCCGAGGGCGTGGCGCACGCGGACGCCTCGCTGATGACCGTCCAGGAGAACAAGTTCTACGCGGACACCGCGGGCACCAGCACCACCCAGCAGCGCGTCCGGCTGCACCCGCAGCTGACCGCGGTCGCGGTGGACCCCGACAGCGGGGACTTCGACTCGATGCGCACCCTCGCCCCGCCGGTGGGCCGCGGCTGGGAGTACCTGACCGGCGACCACTGGGACTGGGACGGGGAGCTGGCCGGGATCCCGGAACACCTCGCCCGGAAGATGTGCGCGCCCAGCGTCGAGCCCGGCAGGTACGACCTGGTGGTGGATCCGTCCAACCTGTGGCTGACGATCCACGAGTCGATCGGGCACGCGACCGAGCTGGACCGCGCGCTGGGCTACGAGGCGGCGTACGCCGGCACCTCGTTCGCCACCTTCGACCAGCTCGGGAAGCTGACGTACGGCTCGCCCCTGATGCACGTGACCGGTGACCGCACCGCCGAGCACGGACTCGCCACGGTCGGCTACGACGACGAGGGGGTGGCCGCGCAGTCCTGGGACCTGGTCCGGGACGGCACCCTGGTCGGCTACCAACTCGACCGCAGGATCGCCAGGTTGACCGGTTTCCCGCGGTCCAACGGCTGCGCCTACGCGGACTCGCCGGGGCACGTCCCGGTGCAGCGGATGGCGAACGTGTCCCTGCAGCCGGCGCCCGGCGGCCCGTCCACCGATGAGCTGATCGCCGGCGTGGAGCGCGGCATCTACGTGGTGGGCGACCGCTCGTGGTCGATCGACATGCAGCGGTACAACTTCCAATTCACCCAGCAGCGGGCGTACGCGATCCGGGACGGCCGTCTGTGCGGGCAACTGCGGGACGTCGCCTACCAGGGAATCACCCCGGAGTTCTGGGGGTCCATGGAGGCGATCGGAGGGCCTCAGACGTACGTCCTAGGAGGGGCTTTCAACTGCGGAAAAGCCCAGCCGGGACAGATCGCCGCCGTGTCTCATGGATGCCCGTCAGCGCTGTTTCGGAACGTGAACATCCTCAACACGTCGAGCGAGGCCGGCCACGCCTGAGGCTGCGATCTTCCGGCTCCAACGTCTGCACCCGGTCGAGACGTCATCACAGCCAACCTCCTAAGCCACGTCGTTCCAGTCCTCGACATCCCCCTCTGAGGGGGTCAGCTGAGGCGGGACGATGAGGCCCGTGAAGGGAGCCGGCTTCAGGCCCAAGCGGTCCTGCATGGTGCGGGCGCCTCGCTCCATGGCGCGACGCACAAGGTGCCCGTAGACCAGCTCCGTCGTCCTGGTCGAGCGATGCCCCACCCAAGCCGCAATCTCGAACAGCGGGATAGCAGCGTGGATGGCCTCAGACACGAAAAAGCGCCGGAAGCTCTTCGGCGTGTACTGCGGAGTGCCCGCCGCTTGCCACCTCGCCCCACGCTCATGCTGCGCAGATCAGCGACTCGGACGAACGTACCGACGGTGCGCGCACCCGCGCTGGGCCTTGCGCGGTATTCGGGAGAGGAAGTCGGCGAGTGGGCCCAATGATTCCCGTTCGGTTATGCACGGCCGGGCGGGTGAGCAAGTGCACGGCGGACCGGGGAAAGCCCCGTGCCGGTGACTTGAGGAGGCAACAGCCTTGACGCTCAAGGACGCGCTGAAGCGTGCCGCCATCGTTCGTGGCGGTGAGGACGAGGACGACGGCCAGGGCGGCAACCGCCGTCCGGGGACTCCGACGACGGACGCGACTACTACAGCTGACAGTCGATAGTCTCCACCCGTCCTTGGGGCCGGCCTCCCTTCGGGGGTCGACCCTCCGTCGCTGAGGGGATCAACGATGCCGGGCCCAGGACCATTTGTTTCTTTCTGCTACCGGCCGGCGCCACGTGCCCTACCCGGATGACGCCAGCCGGGAGGAACAGCGGCGAGCCATCGTGGATTCTCCGCACCGACCGATCACGGTGCGGAGCCCCCTGGGCCCACTCATTGAACAGATGATGAGCCGCGACCCGGCCGACCGGCCGACCGCCCTGGAAGTCTGTGGAGCACTCCGCAGTTCATCGTGAGGCTACGGCTCCCGGTAGCAGACAGAAGGCAATCAGAGTGAGGGCCCCACCTCCTCAAGGTGGGGCCCTCATCTTCATGAACGTCGAGCGGAAGTCACCGTCCGTCGGCGGAGGCGATCTCGTTGATCAGCCCACGAACACGCTCTTCGATCTCGTTGCGGATCGGCCGGACGGCTTCGATCCCCTGTCCGGCCGGATCGGCCAACTGCCAGTCCAAGTACCGCTTACCGGGGAACACGGGGCAGCTGTCCCCACAGCCCATCGTGATCACCACGTCAGACGCCTGCACGGCCTCAACTGTGAGCACCTTGGGAGTCTCGGCAGACACGTCGATGCCCACCTCGGCCATCGCCGCCACGACGGCGGGGTTCACGCTGTCGGCGGGGGCGGACCCGGCAGAGCGCACCTGCACGCGGTCACCCGCGAGGTGGGTGAGGAACGCGGCGGCCATCTGGGAGCGGCCGGCGTTGTGGATGCAGACGAACAGGACGGACGGCAGGGCGGTGTCAGGCATGGGCGGGGCCTTCCTCAGTCACGAGTGCGGAGGCGGTGAAGAAGCGGCGTGCGTAGAGCGCCACATAGACGAGGCCGATCAGCACCGGTACCTCGATGAGGGGGCCGACCACTCCGGCGAGGGCCTGCCCGGAGGTGGCGCCGAACGTGGCAATGGCTACCGCGATGGCTAGCTCGAAGTTGTTGCCCGCGGCCGTGAACGCGAGCGTCGTTGCCCGCGCGTAGTTGAGTCCCGTGGCGCGGCCGAGTGCCATGGAACCGGCCCACATGAGCGCGAAGTACACCAGCAGCGGCAGCGCGATGCGTGCGACGTCGAGCGGCTGCGAGGTGATCGCGTCGCCTTGCAGCGCGAACAGGACAACGATCGTGAACAACAGCCCGTACAGGGCGAACGGCCCGATCCGCGGAATCAGCGTCGTCTCGTACCATGCGCGCCCCTTGGCCTTCTCGCCGATCCGGCGCGTGAGGTACCCGGCAGCGAGAGGGATTCCGAGGAAGATCAGCACGCTTCGGGCGATCTCCCACACGGACACGTCAAGGCCGGCCTGCTCAAGCCCAAGCCATCCGGGCAGCACGGACAGGTAGAACCATCCGAGGGCCGAGAACGCGATCACCTGGAACACCGAGTTCAGCGCGACCAGGACGGCGGCGGCCTCCCGGTCGCCGCAGGCCAGGTCGTTCCAGATGATGACCATGGCGATACACCGGGCCAACCCCACGATGATCAGGCCCGTGCGGTACTCGGGAAGGTCGGGCAGGAACAGCCACGCCAACGCGAACATGACCGCCGGTCCGACGATCCAGTTCAGCAGCAGCGAGGGCAGCAGCAGGCGTCGGTCACGGGTGACGGTGTCGAGCCGGTCATAACGCACCTTGGCGAGTACCGGGTACATCATCACCAGCAGGCCGAGGGCGATGGGCAGCGATACCCCGGTCACGGTGACTTCGGCGAGAGCGTCACCGACGCCGGGTACGACACGGCCGAGGCCGAGACCGACAGCCATCGCGGCGAGAATCCAGACGGCGAGGTAGCGGTCGAGGAACGACAGGCGGCCGGCGACAGCTTGCTCGGGCACGGTGCTCACGAGGCAGCCCCGGCGGCCTCGGCAGGGGCGGGCAGGGGCTCACCAGCGGGGCGCGTCAGGATGCCCGCAAGGCGATCGGTCATCTCGGGAAGCAGCCAGTAGTAGACCCATGTGCCGCGCCGCTCACAGTCGATGAGGCCGGCCTGCCGAAGCAGCTTGAGGTGATGCGAGATCGTTGGCTGCGACAGGTCGAACGCCGGAGTCAGGTCGCACACGCACACCTCGCCCCCGGCGCGCGAGGCGATCATCGACAGCAGACGCAGTCGCACCGGGTCGCCCAGTGCCTTGAACACCTTCGCGAGTTCTACGGCCTGGCCCTCATCGAGGGGCGCTGTCAGCAGGCCCGGGCAGCATGCACCCATCTCTCCGGTCTGGTCGAGCACCACAAGCTCTTGATTCGACATGTCTCTATGTTGACAGTCTTCAATCCAAGGCGCAATGTTGCATCGACAGGCATCAATGCAAGCCGATGGGAGTCTCGCCGCCATGTCCCGTGCACAGCTCGCCCTGCGCGTCAGCGACCTCGAAGCGTCGATCACCTTTTACTCGAAGCTGTTCGGCGCCGAACCGGCCAAGCGTCGCGAGGGCTACGCCAACTTCGCCATCGCCGAGCCACCGCTCAAGCTCGTACTGATCGAGGGCGAGCCCGGCCAGGAAACCCGTCTCGACCACCTTGGGGTGGAGGTCGAGTCCACGGAGCAGGTGGCCGCAGCGACCTCCCGGCTCAAGGACGCGGGGCTCGCCACGTTCGAGGAGAACGACACCTCGTGCTGCTACGCCCTTCAGGACAAGGTCTGGGTACACGGCCCCGGCCAGGAGCCGTGGGAGGTGTACGTCGTCAAGGCCGACGCCGACACGCTGGGCAAGAGCGCCGACCCCAACGCGGCCGGTGACGCCTGCTGCACGAGCCAGCGGGCCGAGGCGACCACCGCAACGGGCTGCGGCTGCGGAAGCTGATCAGGACCTCACCTTCGCGGCGATAGCCGGATCGCGCACAGAAGAGCCCACGCAGCTTGCGGCCGTCTGTGCGGGCAGCTGCGGGACGTTGCCTATCAGGGCATCACCCCGGAGTTCTGGGGCTCCATGGAGGCCGTGGGAGGGCCCGGCACCTACGTACTGGGCGGGGCCTTCAACTGCGGAAAGGCGCAGCCGGGGCAGGTCGCGGCGGTGTCCCACGACTGTCCGTCCGCGCTGTTCCGGAACGTGAACATCCTCCACACCTCGAGCGAGGCGGGCCGCGCGTGACGGGTGGCCCGTGCCGGCCCCCGGCGGGGGCGCGGCCACCTTGCCCGTCGCGGATCTGCTCGCGTGCCCTTCGCCGGTCAGTCAGGTGAATTCGTGCGCGGCGCCGGGGCGCCTTTGCCGCCGGTGGTAGATGACGCACGTGAGCTCCCCACCACCGACCGGCCCGCCTGCCGGACCTCCGAGCGGCCCGCTGCCCGGGCACGCGCAGGTGCCCACCCCGCCGCCTCGCCGCCCCTGGTGGCGCACTCCGCCGGTGCTCGTCGGCGCCGGCATCGCCGTCGTGGGAATCGGTGTCGCGCTCGCCTTCACCCTGCGCGCCGGAAAGGGTCCCGGCGCGAATTCCGGAGAACCGTCCAGCCTTCCGAGCGTCGAATCGACTGTGGCAGCAAATGCCGTCGTGAAACGTGTGACGCTGAAGCCTGCGGACTGGGGCAGCGGGTATGTGGCACAGGACCCGTATGAGGACAGCACTTTGTCCCAAAATTCTACCGACCAGAACTGCAATGCGGCTGCTCAGCCGATCAACAATGCGTTTGCCTCCCTGGCGCGCTGGTCCCGGACCTCGGACTCGACGGTCCTCACCTATTCGCAGACCACCGTGTACAAGGCAGCGGGTTCGGCCGAGTACAGCCTGGCCAAGGAGCGTGATGCTCTGCAGCGTTGCCCGACGGTGACATCAGGGAAAATGCGACTTGAGAATGTCCACGAGGTCGACGTTCCCGGGCTGAGCGGCTTTGATGACGTGGTGGCCGAGGAAGGCCACCAAACCTCGGACACGAATGGCAAAGAGGCCGACATTTATTACACGTACCTCACCGGCCGTAAGGGCGATTACGTCATGAATGCCGAGGTGGACAGAACGGGGACGCAGGAGCAGAACCGCAGCGAGGCGAGCAGCGCCCTTTCGCGCATGCTGAGCCATCTTGAGAGTGGCGCATCATACTGAGCCGGCTGCCTCCCCCAGGCCGCAGTCCGTGACGCGTCTCCCCCGGTCACGCCCCCTGGCAGCGCGCCGCCCGGTGGATAGGCTCGGGTGCCCGTCGGCCCTCTTCGGGGGCGTCGGCGTCGTGACCACCATTCAGGAGGCGTGTCGATGAGCCGTCGTACCACTGCGCCGCACGAGATCGTCGAGCGGGCCCTGGAGCTGTCCCGGGCCGACGGGTGCGTCGTCATCGCCGACGAGCACTCCGACGTCAATCTGCGCTGGGCGCGGAACGCGCTCACCACCAACGGGGTCACCCGGGGCCGGACCCTCACGGTGGTGGCCACCGTGAACGGCGCGGAGGGCACCGCGTCCGGGGTCGTCTCGCGCTCGGCGGTGACCGCGGACGAGCTGGAGCCGCTGGTACGGGCGGCGGAGGCGGCGGCGCGGGACGCCGGGCCGGCCGAGGACGCGCAGCCGCTGGTGGGCGGTGAGAAGGCGTCCGCGGACTTCACCGACGCGCCGGCCGAGACCTCCTCGGAGGTGTTCGCGGCGTTCGCCCCGGCGCTGGGCGAGGCCTTCCGGCAGGCCCGGGCGGGCGGACGCGAGCTGTACGGCTTCGCGCAGCACGGCGTGGTCTCGTCGTACCTGGGCACCTCGGCCGGGCTGCGGCTGCGGCACGACCAGCCCACCGGGACGCTGGAGCTGAACGCCAAGGCGGCGGCGCCCGGTGTGGCGGCCGCGCCCCGTTCGGCCTGGGCCGGGCGGGCGACCCGGGACTTCGGCGACGTCGATCCGCGGGAGCTGGACGCCGAGCTGGGCCGGCGGCTGGCCCGGGCGGAGCGGCGGGTGGAGCTGCCCGCCGGGCGGTACGAGACGCTGCTGCCGCCGACCGCGGTCGCCGACCTGCTGATCTACCAGATGTGGTCGTCCGGGGCCCGGGACGCCGCGGAGGGCCGTACGGTCTTCTCCCGGCCGGCCGAGGGCGAGGGCGGGCCGGCGGACCGGCCGGCGGACCGTACCCGGCTCGGTGAGCGGCTGAGCGAGCTGCCGCTGACCCTGCGCAGCGACCCGCGGGCGCCCGGCCTGGAGTGCGCGCCGTTCGTGCTGGCGCACTCCTCCGGCGACGACGCGTCGGTCTTCGACAACGGGCTGCCGCTGGCGGCCACCGAGTGGCTGCGCGAGGGCGTGCTGAACCGGCTGGTCGCCACCCGGCACAGCGCCGGGCTGACCGGCCTGCCGGTGGCGCCCGGTATCGACAACCTCCTTCTGGAGGGCGGCGGTTCGCGCTCGCTGGAGGAGATGGTGGCGTCCGCCGGGCACGACGGGCCGGCGCTGCTGCTGACCTGTCTGTGGTACATCCGCGAGGTGGACCCGGCGACGCTGCTGCTGACCGGGCTGACCCGGGACGGCGTCTATCTGGTCGAGAACGGCGAGGTGACCGGCGAGGTCAACAACTTCCGGTTCAACGAGTCGCCGGTGGACCTGCTGTCCCGGGCGGTGGAGGCGGGGCGTACGGAGCGGACCCTGCCGCGGGAGTGGAGCGACTACTTCACCCGGGCGGCGATGCCGGCGCTGCGCATCCCGGACTTCAACATGAGCTCGGTGAGCCGGGGCGTGTGAGGCGGGCCGGGGTGGTGCCGTGAGCCGGGGTGCGGCGGGCCGGCGGACGACCGGGCGGGCGCGCGGGCAGGGCGGCGGGACTGTCACAGGGGGCTAATAGACTGTGCGTCTGTCCTCCCGTTTCGGGAACCACGATCGATCAGGAACGCCATGACACGCCTCGGCGAATCCGTCGCCCGCGCCAGTACGCTGCTCTCCGCCGACCTCTCCTCGGACGCCACGGTCCGGGAGCTGCTCCAGGAGACGGGTGCGCGGCGCTCTCTCGACCTGACGGACCTGCCCGCCAAGGAGCAGGCCGAGCTGATCGCGTCCCGTACGGTCGAGGTGCTGCCGGGTGTGGAGCAGCTGGCCGAGCGGATCGAGGAACGGCGGGCGGCCGGCCGGGGGCTGCACATCAAGCTGGGCATCGACCCGACGGCGACCGATGTGCATCTGGGGCATGCGGTTCCGCTGATCGTGCTGAGCCGGTTCCAGCGGCTGGGCCATGACGTCACGCTGATCATCGGTGACTTCACCGCCAAGATCGGTGACCCGTCGGGCCGTACGGCCGAGCGGCCGCCGCTGACCGACGAGGACATCGCGCACAACCTCGCGACGTACCGCGAACAGGTCCGCCCGTTCTTCGACTTCGAGAAGGTCAGCTTCCGCCAGAACAGCGAGTGGCTGGCGCCGTACACCTTCCCCGAGCTGCTGTCGCTGCTCGCGCAGGTGCCGGCCTCGCAGCTGCTGCAACGCGAGGACTTCCGCAACCGGCTCGCGGCCGGCTCGGGTCTGACCATGACCGAGCTGCTGTACCCGATCGCGCAGGGCCTGGACTCGGTGGCGCTGGAGTGCGATGTGGAGCTGGGCGGTTCGGACCAGCTGCTCAATCTGCAGATGGGCCGGAAGCTGATGGAGCTGCGCGGGCAGCGGCCGCAGCTGGTGGTGACCATGCCGCTGATCGAGGGCACGGACGGCACCGGCGCCAAGATGTCCAAGTCCAAGGGAAATTACGTCGGGTTGGGCGCGCCCGCCGACGATGTCTTCGGCAAGATCATGTCGGTGCCGGACCGGCTGATGGAGCCGTACCTCAAGGCCTGGACGGAGTGGACGGACGAGGAGATCGCGCTCGCCCTGGGCCGGGTCACGGACCGCTCGCTGCACCCGATGGACCTGAAGAAGATCCTCGCGGGTGAGGTGGTGGCGGCGCTCTACGGGCTGGACGCGGCGATGGCGGCGCGGGCCGGGTTCATCGCGCAGTTCTCCAAGAAGTCGTTCTCGGACGTGGAGTCGCTGCCGGTCGTCGAGGTCGCCGAGCACGGCGCGGAGACCGTGGCGACGGTGCTGAGCAAGGTGCTGGAGTTCACGCCGAGCGCCTCGGCGGCCCGGCGGCTGGCCAAGCAGAACGCGCTGCGGCTGGTCGTCGAGGGCGCGGACGGTCAGCGGACGGTGGTGCTGGCGGAGGCCGATGCGATCCGTCCGCTGGGCGAGGTGCTGGCCGAGAAGCTGGCGGAGGCGACCGGGGACGTGTACCTCAAGGCGGGGCGGAAGCTGGCCCACCTCCTGGGCCGCTGAGGAAGCCGTACGACGACGGGGCGGCCGGTGCGCGTGGTGCGCGCCGGCCGCCCCGGTGTTCCTGTCGTTGCGTTCCGGTTCCCTCAGGTTCTCTCAGGTTCTGTCAGGTCGCGTGTTCTGTCAGGTCGCGTGTTTGCGATGGCCGCGCAGGGAGACCCAGAGCCGGTCACCGACGGCGACGATGATGACCGCGCCCACCAGTTGCAGCAGGTGGCGGACCCAGTCGATGCCCTTGGTCTCGTTGACTCCGAGACCGGTGGCCGCCCAGTTGCCGAGGACGCTGCCCAGCATGCCGAAGATGATGGTCAGCCACAGCGGGATCTGCTGCTTGCCCGGGATGATGGCCTTGGCGATGAGGCCCAGCACCAGGCCCACGATGATGGCCCACAACCACGTCATGTCGCCTCCTCTGACGGCGCGGTGCACATGAGGTCGCACGTGCGGGTCGCCCCGCCAGTGTCGCTCCGCCCCGGCCGCAGCGCACGCCGGAGCCGGGCCGCGGCGGGCGGGCCCCGGTCTCGAATGCGGCGCAGCCTGGGCGTACCGTGGAATCCGACCGGAAACCGGGGTGAATTCCGGCGGAACCGAAGCGGGTGAGGGAAACGTGGTGCGGAAGCAGAGCAGCGGCCAGGCCTTCCGGATCACGGGGGCCCGGCAGGGGCTGACCGAGGACGTGCGCGGCCGGCAGCGCCGGTATGTGATCTCGATGGGCGTGCGGACCGTGGCGGTACTGCTGACCGTCGTGCTGTGGAACGTCGAGCGGCCGGTGGCCATCGCCACGCTGGTGCTGGGTCTGACGCTGCCGTACATCGCGGTGGTGATCGCCAACGCGGGCCGGGAGAACGTCCCTTCGCTGCCGAAGACGTTCGTGGCGGGGCCGAGCCGGCCGATGCTGACGCCGGGGCCGACCGACGGTACGTCGGATTCCGTTCCGGAACGGCCCGCGGCGAGCCCGTCGGCATCCGACTCCGACCTCGGCTGATCGCCTACCGGTCTGCAAAGCTCAAGAAAAGCTCAGATCAATCATGGAGTTCCGGTGCACTGCGCACCATTCCCCGTGACATACTGCGTACGCGCTCCGCATCCCCCGTCGGAGCGACAGACCGACGCCGGGCGGCTCCCCCCGTGGCTGCCCGGCGTCGTCATGTCCGCAGCCGGGTCGGGCGCCGCCGCGGGCGGACGTAGGGTTGAGGCGTGAACTCCCCGAACTCCGCCGAGAACGTCACCATCTGTTCGGCCAAGGGCTGCCGGTCCGACGCCGTGTGGGTGCTGGCGTGGAACAACCCGAAGCTGCACACTCCGGACCGCCGCAAGACCTGGCTGGCGTGCGAGGAGCACCGGGAGCATCTGTCGCAGTTCCTCGGCGTGCGCGGGTTCCTCAAGGACGTGGTGGCGCTTCAGGAGTGGGAGGCGTCGGCGGGCGGCCGCTGACGGCCGGGCGCGGGTTGTCGCCGCTCAGCCGCCGATCGCGGACATCGGGCGGTCGGGCTGGAGGAAGGACGGGTCGTCCAGGCCGGAGCCCGCCTTCTTGCCCCACATCGCGAGCTTCCATATCCGGGCGATCTCGTCGTCCGGCGCCCCGGAGCGCAGCGCGCCGCGCAGGTCGGTCTCCTCGGTGGCGAACAGGCAGGTACGGATCTGGCCGTCGGCGGTGAGCCGGGTGCGGTCGCAGGCGCGGCAGAACGGGCGGGTGACGGAGGCGATGACGCCGACGCGGTGCGGTCCGCCGTCGACCAGCCAGCGCTCGGCGGGTGCGGCGCCGCGGGCTTCCTGGCCCTCGGGGGTGAGCTCGAAGCGGGTGCGCAGCGAGGCGAGGATGTCACCGGCGGTGATCATGCCGTCTCGCTTCCAGCCGTGCTGGGCGTCGAGCGGCATCTGCTCGATGAAGCGGAGCTCGTAGTCGTGGGCGAGGGCCCAGGCGAGCAGGTCGGGGGCCTCGTCGTCGTTGAGCCCGGGCATCAGGACGGTGTTGACCTTCACCGGGGTCAGACCGGCTTCGCGGGCCGCTTCGAGGCCGCGGAGGACGTCGTCGTGCCGCTTGCGGCGGGTGAGGGCCGTGAAGACGTCCGGGCGGAGGGTGTCCAGGGAGACGTTGACGCGGTCCAGGCCGGCGTCGCGCAGGGCCCCGGCGGTGCGCTGCAGGCCGATGCCGTTGGTGGTCAGCGACATCTGGGGGCGCGGGGTGAGGGCGGCGACCCGCTCGACGATGCCGACGAGGCCCGGGCGGAGCAGCGGTTCGCCGCCGGTGAAGCGGACCTCTTCGATGCCCAGGTCGCGCACCGCGATGGTGATCAGCCGGACGATCTCGTCGTCGGTGAGCAGGTCCGGCTTGGCGAGCCACTGCAGGCCCTCTTCCGGCATGCAGTACGTGCAGCGCAGATTGCACCGGTCGGTGAGCGAAACCCGCAGGTCGGTGGCCACGCGGCCGTAAGTGTCGATGAGCACAGGGCCCCCTCCCCGAGAGCGACGGACCGGTACGTCGTCCGCTGGTCGATCAGTACGTCTTCGAGACTACGCGATGGGTCCGACAGTGAGCAGAGATGAGAAGCACGAGGTGGGCGGGGCGGCGTCGTAGATCTCTACGACACCGCCCCGCCCGGGCCCTGTACGGATGACTCATCGGCGCTCAGTGCGCTCCGGTGCCGGTCAGGGAGCGGACCTCCAGTTCGGCGTACTTCTTGGCGTCCGGTTCCTCCTTGGAGAGCAGTGAGCCCAGCCAGCCGAGCAGGAAGCCCAGCGGGATGGAGATCAGGCCGGGGTTCTCCAGCGGGAAGACGGCGAAGTGCGCGCCGGGGAACATCGAGGTGTCCTTGCCGGAGACGACGGGCGAGAAGAGCACCAGCAGGACGGAGGACGCGAGGCCGCCGTAGATGGACCACAGCGCGCCCCGGGTGGTGAAGCGTTTCCAGAACAGGCTGTAGAGGAGCGTCGGGAGGTTGGCGGACGCGGCGACCGCGAAGGCCAGCGCCACCAGGCCGGCGACGTTCAGTCCGCGGGCGAAGACGCCCAGCACGATGGCGACCGCCCCGATCCCGACGGTCGCCCAGCGGGCCGCGCCGACCTCCTCCTTCTCGGTGGCCTCGCCCTTGCGGAGGACGTTGAGGTAGATGTCGTGGGCGAAGGACGAGGACGAGGCGAGGGTGAGGCCGGCGACCACGGCGAGGATGGTGGCGAAGGCGACCGCGGAGATGAGGGCGAGCAGGACGGCGCCGCCGGTGGATCCGGCGCCGCCGCCGATGACCTCGGCGAGCTGCGGGGCGGCGGTGTTGCCCGGCTTCTCGATGTCCCCGGGCTTGATCAGGGCCGCGGCGCCGAAGCCGAGCGCGATGGTCATCAGGTAGAAGACGCCGATGATGCCGATCGCCCAGTTCACGGATTTCCGGGCGGCCTTGGCGGTGGGGACCGTGTAGAAGCGGATGAGGATGTGCGGCAGGCCGGCGGTGCCCAGGACGAGTGCCAGGCCCAGCGAGATGAAGTCGATCTTCGAGGTGGCGGTGGCTCCGTATTTGAGGCCGGGCTGCAGGAAGGCGGCACCCTTGTCGCTGTTCTCCGCCGCGGCGCCGAGCAGCGACGAGATGTTGAAGTGGAATTTCAGCGCCACCAGGAACGTGATCAGCAGGGTGCCGGCGATCAGCAGCACCGCCTTGATCATCTGGACCCAGGTGGTGCCCTTCATGCCGCCGATGGTGACGTAGAGGATCATCACGATGCCGACGAGGACGACGACCAGGATCTTGCCGGTCTCGCTGGTGATGCCCAGCAGCAGGGTGACCAGCGCACCGGCGCCGGCCATCTGGGCGAGCAGGTAGAAGATCGAGACGACGATGGTCGAGGTGCCCGCGGCGGTGCGGACCGGGCGCTGGCGCATCCGGTAGGCGAGCACGTCGCCCATGGTGAACCGGCCGGAGTTGCGCAGCGGTTCGGCCACCAGGAGCAGCGCGACGAGCCAGGCGACGAGGAAGCCGATGGAGTAGAGGAAGCCGTCGTAGCCGAAGAGGGCGATGGCGCCGGCGATGCCGAGGAAGGACGCGGCGGACATGTAGTCGCCGGAGATGGCCAGGCCGTTCTGGAAGCCGCTGAACTGACGGCCGCCGGCGTAGAAGTCCTCCGCGCCCCTGGTCTGCCGGCCGGCCCAGACGGTGAGGGCGAGGGTGGCGGCGACGAAGACGGCGAAGAGGGTGATGATCAGGGGGCGGTGCTCGCCCGCGCCGCCGGCCGCGAGCGGGACGGCGGACAACTGCTGATGGGGGCTCATGCGCCGTCCTCCAGGCGGGACTTGATGGCCTCGGCGCGGGGGTCGAGCTTGCGGGCGGCGTGCCGGGAGTACCACCAGGCGATGAGGAAGGTGGTGACGAACTGGGCCAGGCCGAGGACGAAGGCGACGTTGAGGTGGCCGACGACCTTGGTGGCCATGAAGCCGCCGGCGTAGCTCGACAGCACGACGTACACCAGGTACCAGAGGACGAAGGCGACGGTGAGCGGGAAGGCGAACGAGCGGTGTGCGCGGCGGAGTTCGTCGAATTCCGCGCTCGACTGCACCTGCTGGTAGTCGGGCGGCTCGTGCGTCCCCGGTTCGAGGATCGGTGCGGCGCTCACGGAATCTCCTGACGCGAGGGGGCGGGGGTTCCGGGCCGGCCCGGCGGCTGCACGGTCGGCCCGGGCCGACAATAAAGCTCACGTAAGTGACGTGGATCACGCATCGTAGAGCCGTGCCAACCGATCCGACAGGGGGCCGCCGGTGGAAACCCTGAGGAAAAGTCCGGTGGATGGCCGCACCGCCCGCCACCGCGCGCGGGGCTCTTCGTTGAGCCCGGTGTGAACCCGCCGCCCTCACAGGCCCCGCAGCCCGCCACTCCCCGTCGGCGCCCTTACGGCAGCGTCCGGCTGCCCGCGCCGCTCGTCACCGCCCCGTCGGAGCCCCGGCCGGGTGCGGCCCCCGCCGTGCGCCGCTGGTACGGCCGGCGGATCCCGCTGCCGCCGCTGAGCATCGCCACCCTGCGCCGTACCGACTGACCGCCGGCGCGGGTGACGGTACGTCAACCTCCGGTCGCCACAAGCTCGTACCGCTCTCGCCCCGGTACGGTTTTCGCCCGGTTTTTTCTCCGATTTCCATTGCTGCACCCGAGTGATCGCCGATAACTTCACGTCTCATTGCACCCGCCCGTGCGCAAACCCGCGCACGGGCGGCTCACGGATGATGTGGAGTACCCATGGCTCATCCCCGATCCAGACGCATGCGGGCGCTGGCCGTACCGCTCGGGCTGGCTCTGACGGCGTCCCTCGGCTTCCTCTCCCCCGCGGCCACCGCCGCGCCGCAGGACGCCCCGGCCGCGGCCGACGGCCCGCTGCTGTCGTACGTCGTGAACACCACGCCCGACCATGCCACGGTCGGCAAGGTCGAGAAGGCGATAGCCCGGGCCGGCGGGAAGGTGATCGTCGCCCACGAGAAGATAGGCGTGATCGTCGTCCACTCGGCCAATCCGCAGTTCGCCGCCTCCGTGCGCACCGTGCCGGGCGTGGCGTCGGCGGGCGCGAGCCGTACCGCGCCGCTGAAGGCGTCGGGCACCACCGACGTCGGCAAACCGCAGAAGGTGGACCTGTCCAGGTCCCAGCTCGCGGCGGCCGGCCGGACCGCGAAGGCGAAGGGTGAGGAGCCGCTCGAACCGCTGCAGTGGGACCTCCCCGCCATCAAGGCCGACCGGGCCGCGAAGGTGAACCCCGGCAGCCGGAAGGTCACCGTCGCCGTCATCGACACCGGTGTGGACGACACCCACCCGGACCTCAAGCCCAACTTCTCCGCGAAGCAGTCCGCCAACTGCGTGGGCGGCGTGGCCGATACGTCCAAGGGGGCCTGGCGGCCCTGGGACCCGGCCAGCGACTACCACGGCACGCATGTCGCCGGCACGATCGCCGCGGCCCGCAACGGCGTCGGGGTGGCCGGTGTGGCCCCGGGCGTGAAGGTCTCCGCCATCAAGGTCAGCGAGCCGGAGACGAGCCTGTTCTACGCCGAGAGCGTGGTGTGCGCCTTCGTCTTCGCGGCCGACCACGGCGTGGCGGTCACCAACAACAGCTACTACGTCGACCCGTGGATGTTCAACTGCAAGGATGACGCCGACCAGGCCGCCATCGTTGACGCGGTCGGCCGGGCGGCGAGCTACGCGCAGCGCAAGGGCGTGCTCAACGTCGCCGCCGCGGGCAACTCCGACCTCGATCTGGCGGCCGCGAAGCTGCCGGACGCCTCCAGCCCGAACGACTCCACGCCCGTCGAGCGCACCATCAACCCGAAGACGTGCTGGGACGTGCCCACCCAGCTGCCGGGCACGGTGACGGTCGCGGCGACCGGTGTGCACAAGCTCAAGTCCGGCTACTCGAACTACGGCCTGGGCCAGATCGACGTGGCCGCGCCGGGCGGCGACTCGAAGCAGGTGCCCGACCTGCCGGCCAAGAACGGCAACATCCTCTCCACCATGCCGGGCGGCGACTGGGCCTACCTGGCGGGCACGTCCATGGCCACCCCGCACGTGGCGGGCGTCGCGGCGCTGCTGAAGAGCGCCCACCCCAGGTCCAGCCCGCAGGAGATCCAGTGGCTCCTCAAGGAGCAGGCGGACAACCCCGGCTGCCCCACGGGTGAGACCACCTGCACCGGCACGCAGCACATCAACAGCCACTTCGGTTACGGGATCGTCGACGCGCTCGACGCGGTGAAGAAGTAACCGGGACGGCGCCGCCGAACCGTCACCGGGAGGACCTCGCCGGGAAGCGGCTCAGGCGGTGACCGTCTGCGGGGGCCGGGCGCTCGGGCGCCCGGCCCCTTGCCGTTCGGCGGCCGCCCGCAGCACGCCCTCGGCCAGGGCGAGTTGCGCCGCCGTATAGGTGAGCATGATCCAGAACTGCGGGACCGGCAGCTGCGGCCAGTGGGCGATACCGGAGGCGATCAGGGTGTCGGAGAGCAGGAAGAGCAGTCCGCCGGCCGCCGCCCACGGGCCCGCGCGCAGCGCGCCGAAGGCCATCGCGGTGAGCAGCAGGCTGTATCCGGCGACCGGGATCCGCAGGTCGGCCGGGAGGCCCGGCCACAGCAGCGCGACGGTGCCGACCAGCGCGAGGGCGTAGCCGCCGGCGAACGTCGCGGTACGGGCCCGGCCGCCCGGCGGGCTGCCGTGGCGCCCGCACAGCAGCAGGTAGCAGACGTGCCCGGCGGCGAACGAGCCCATCCCCACCAGGAAGACCACGCCTCCGCCGTGCCCGCCGATCTGGAGGAAGGTGTCGCCGCCGCAGCCGAACAGCAGCGCCCCGGCGAGCAGTACGGGGCCGCCGCGGGCGAGGACGTACGCGGCGAGGACCGGCATCAGGGCGGGTTTGGTGAGGTGGCCGACGAGGCTCGCGCCCGTGAGCAGGGCACCGAGGTGGACGACGGCGAGCACGGCGAAGGCGGCCAGCAGGGGCCGGACGGCCCCGGGCCGGCGGGGCGTCACGCGACGGTCTCCTCGACCGAGGCGGGCGCGGCGGCGGGGGCGCCGGGGGCCGGGTCCGTCCCGGGCCGCCGGGCGGCCGGGGACCAGCCCGGGCCGCGGAAGATCCGCCCGGCCCGCTCGGCCCAGCTGTCCGCGGCCCGTACGTCCCGTGCGATGGCGGCGTACTCATGGGTGGCCACCCGCAGCGGGTTGAAGGTCCCGATGTTCTTGGTCAGGCCGTAGACGGGCCGCTCGGTCTCGGGGACGAACGAGCCGAACATCCGGTCCCAGATGATCAGGATCCCGCCGAAGTTGCGGTCCAGGTAGCCGCCTTGGGAGGCGTGGTGGACGCGGTGGTGGGAGGGGGTGTTGAGGACGAACTCGAAGGGGCGGGGCAGTTTGCCGACGCGTTCGGTGTGCACCCAGAACTGGTAGACGAGATTGGCGCCGGAGGTGAAGGCGACCACGGCCGGATGTACGCCGAGCGCCACCATCGGCACGTAGAACGGCCAGACGGTCCAGGTCGTCCAGGGCTGGCGCAGGGCGGTGGTGAGGTTGAACTTCTCGCTGGAGTGGTGCACCACGTGGCAGGCCCACAGGATGCGGATGACGTGGTGGCCGCGGTGCGACCAGTAGTAGAAGAAGTCCTGGGCGAGCAGCATCAGCAGCAGCGTCCACCACAGCACGGGGATACGCAGCGGGGTGAGTTCGTAGATCGCGGCGTAGATCGCGACGATGGGTATCTTCCACAGCGCGTCGAAGACCAGGCTGCCCAGTCCCATGCCGACGCTGGTGGCCGCGTCCTTGACCTCATAGCCCGCCGCGTCCTCGTCGGGATGCAGGCGATAGCTCACCATCTCCACCACGGTGAGCAGGACGAAGGCCGGTACGGACCACAACACGACATCGGGCAGGTGCGGCATGCCCGCACCATAAAGGCGTGGACGGGGGTGCCGCTAGGGGTTGTTACTCAGAAGTATGTGAGACGTGATGTCAGCTGACGATGATGACCGAGAGGTCCGATGCCGACCGCACCCACCCTCGCCGTCCTCGGCGGCGGATTCTCCGACGACCCCGACACCCTGCTCGACGACTTCGTGCTCGCCGCCGCCGGGCGGCCGCGGCCGAAGGTCTGCTTCCTGCCCACGGCCAGCGGCGACGCCCCCGGCTATATCGAGAAGTTCCACACCGCGTTCGCCGCGCGGGACTGCGAGACCGGCCATCTGGAGCTGTTCCGCCGCACGGTGAGCGATCTGCGGGCGTTCGTCCTGGCGCAGGACGTGGTCTACGTCGGCGGCGGCAACACCGCCAACATGCTCGCCGTCTGGCGGCTGCACGGCCTGGACGCGGTGCTGCGCGAGGCGTACGCGGCGGGCGTCCTGCTGTGCGGCATCAGCGCGGGCGCCTGCTGCTGGTTCGAGAGCGCCTTCTCCGACTCCTTCGGCCCGCCGGCCCCGCTCACCGACGGCCTGGGCCTGCTGCCGGGCAGCCTGTGCCCGCACTACGACACCGAGCCGGAACGCCGCCCCGGCTACCTGGCGGCCGTCAAGAGCCGTGCCCTGCCCGCCGGTTGGGCGGTCGACGACGGCGCGGCCGGCCTGTTCTCCGCCGGCCGCCTGGTGGATGTGGTGACCCGCACCCCGGGAGCCACCCTGCACCGGGTGACTCCCGGCCCGGACGGCACGGTGCGGGAGGTGGCGCAGGAGGCGCGGGTGCTGGACGGGTGACGGCGGGGCGGTCGGTGCCCGGCCCGGCTGGGGGCGAGGTGGCCGGCCACCCTCACAGCCGCGGGCCGGGGCGGTAGCGGCGTTTGTCCCTCAGCAGATCGAGGTCGATCGCGCCGTCCTGCGCCAGCCGGCGCGACGCGGCAAGCGCCTGGGCGCGCCGCAGGCGATCGGCCTCTTCGGGGCGGGGGCCGGACGCCTGCCGGGCGGCGGCCCCGTCGTCCTCGTCGTGGGCGATGGGCATCTCGGCCGCGGGTGCCTCCTCGGGAGTCATACGCGCGAGACTAGGGGACGACGCCGGCCGGACGACGGGCTCGCGGGCTTTCCCTCACCACACCCGCACCGACCCTCCCCGGGCGAAGGCCGGGCTGGTGGCGGCCGGGGGGATCTGGTCCAGGGGGTGGGTGAGTTCGGTGACGGTGGGGCCTACGCGGGCGGCTATGGGGGCCAGGTGGGCGAGGTCGAAGCCGTAGACGCGGGCGGCGTTGGTGGCGAGGAAGGCGGCGGTCTCTTCGGGGGGCAGATCCGCGTAGGCGAGGCGGAGGGCCTCGCGGGAGTAGGGGTGGGTGCCCTCGTCGTGCGGGTAGTCGCTGCCCCACATGATCTTGTCGAGGCCGATGCGGTGGCGCAGCGGGACCTCGTGCGGGCGCATGAAGCTGGCGCCGACGTAGCAGTGGTCGCGCCAGACGGCGGCCGGGGTGTCGTCCATGGTGGCGGCCAGACCGGCGCCGAACCGGGACTCCGCCGTGGTGGCGGTCCGGGACGCCGCGGCGACCAGCCGGCCGTGGTAGTAGTCCAGCATGTCCAGGACGCCGGGGATCCAGCCCGAGCCCTGTTCCGTCAGGACGAGCCGGAGGCCGGGGTGGCGGCGGAAGGCGCCGCCGAAGATCAGGTGCCACAGGGCGCGGTGCGAGAACCAGGTCGTCTCGACCATGAAGACCGCGCGGGCGGCCGGTTCGTCGCCGAGCGGCGGGGAGGCCGAGCCGCCGTGGTGGTTGACCGGGACCTGCAGCTCGTCACAGACCGCCCAGAGCGGGTCGTAGACCGTGGAGTGGAGTTCGGGGAGGCCGGAGCCGGGCGGGGTGCCGGGGAGCAGGACGCCGCCGGTGAGGCCGGCCTCCTTGGTGCGGCGGACCTCCCGGGCGGCCCGTTCCACGTCGTGGAGGAGGATCTGGGCGACGCCGGCCCGGCGGCCGGGGGCCTCGGCGCAGAAGTCGGCGAGCCACCGGTTGTGCGCCCGCAGGCCGGCCCAGCGCAGTTCGAACTCGGTACCGGTGGGCGGCGGCGCCATGAGGGAGGCGCTGGGGAAGAACGGCGGGATGGTGTTGGGGAAGACGACCTCGGCGACGATGCCGTCGGCCTCCAGTTCGGCGAGCCGGCGGGCGGAGTTCCAGTTACGGTCGGCGGTGTCGGCGAGCAGGTCCTCGTGCGGATTGACGTAGGTCGCCGCCCAGGCGTCGAAGTCGTCGTGGTACCGGGACTCCAGGTACGGCTTGTAGTCGAGCAGGTCGGCGCCGGCATGGCAGTCGGCGGAGATGACGGTGTAGCGCTCCTCGGTCGCCGTGGGCGCCGTGGTCGTCGTGGTCTTGCTCATGGGTGCAGTCATCGTCGTCACTCCGTTCCCAGGACCGGGAAGTCGTGGCCGGTGAGCCAGTGGCGGCCCGCGGCGCGGGAGCGGGCCCAGGCCACCTCGACGGCCAACTGGTCGTCGGGCTGGCCGAGTTCGGCGGGTGTCGGGCCGATGCGGCGGGCCAGCGGGGCGAGCGCGTCCGGGTCGAAGCCGAAGACCTCGGCCGCGGCCAGGCCGAGCATCCGGCGGGTCTCGGCGACCGGGATGTCGTGGAAGGTGTCGCGCAGCCACCGCCGGGTGTCCGGCCAGGTGCCCTCGGGGTGCGGGAAGTCGCTGCCCCAGAGGATGTTGTCGACGCCGATCTCGTAGCGCTGGGCGAGTTCGCGGCGCTTGGTGTTGGTGGCGCAGACGAAGACCTGGCGGTCGAGGTACTCGTGGGGCGGGCGCTTCAACTCCGCGAAGGGACTGAGTTTCTTGCCGCCGTGGGCGCCCAGGTAGAGGCGGTCCATGAACCACAGCAGGTTCGGCAGCCACCAGCAGCCCGACTCCGCGACACCGAACCTCAGACCCGGGTGGCGTTCGAAGACGCCGGACCAGAGCAGGAACCACAGCGGCCGGGCCGGCCACCACGTCACCTCGGAGACGAAGATGCCCAGGTGGTCGCCGTATTCATGGCGGGGCGCGGCCCCGGAGTGGGTGACCACCGGCATCGCGCACCCGGCGGCGGCCGCCCAGACGGGGTCGTAACGGCGGTCGTGGTAGGGCGCCTTGTCCGCCCACATGGAGGGGATCATCAGGGCGCCGAGGCCGGACTCCTTGGCGCGGTGGATCTCCGCGACGACCTCGTCGGGCTCCGCCGTGATGGGCAACAGGGCGACGCCGCAGTGCCGTTCGGGGTGTGCGGAGACGAACTCGGCGAGCCAGCGGTTGTGGGCCCGGGCGCCCGCCATGCCCAGTTCGGGGTCCTGGTCGCCGGAGAGGCCGAGCCCCACGCCGAAGGGCGCGGCGGTCCGGCTGTCCACGGCGTCCGCGTCGGGGAAGACGACCTCCGCCGCGACGCCGTCGCCGTCGAGCTCCTTGAGGCGCTGGGCGGGGTCCCAGCCGCCGCGCAGGCCCTCCTCGTGGTCGGCGAACCACCGGGCGGCGAACGCGTCGTTGCGGATGCCGAGGCGGGTGGCCTCCTCCCGGCGGGCGTCGCGCTCCCCGAGGAAGTCCTCGAAGGCCCGGTGGAACCGGCGCTCCAGATAGGGCCGGTACTCCTCGGTGGGCAACCCGGCGTGGCAGTCGGAGGAGATGATCAGGTACGGGTCCTGGTCGGTCATCACACACCCCTCAGTCCAGGATGAAGCGTTCGAGGTACGACGGGGCGGACCGGTCGAGCATCGACCGCGCCCGGGCCCTGATCTGCCCGTCGCTGTGCTCGCCGGGCGGCAGCATCCAGAACCGGTCCGCCCGGATCCCGTCCACCACGGCGTCGGCGACCTCCTCGACCGGGGTGAACGCGATCTCCTGCCCGGCCTCCTTCATCGCGGCCTCCCACTGGCCGAGGCTGCGGTAGGGCGTCCGGCGCGGCTTCTCCTTGGCGTAGCGGGCGGGCCGGTTGCGGTGCGACTCCCACAGGCCGGTGCGCAGCATGTGCGGGCCGGGGAAGAGCACCGACGCCCCGACGGGTGCGCCCTCCGCCTTCAGATGGGCGTAGAGCGATTCCGTCAGGGTCACCACGGCGGCCTTGGTGACGGCGTAGACGGACGCGGTCGGCAGCGGGGCGATGCCGCCGTCGGTGGACGAGGTGTTGACGACGTACCCCGGTGCGCCGTCCGCGAGCATGCGGGGCACGAAGGCCTGGATGCCGTGGAAGACGCCCCAGACGTTGACCTCGAAGGCCCACTTCCAGTCGTTGACCTCGTGTTCCCACATGCGGCCCTCGGCGCCGGAGCCGACGCCCGCGTTGTTGCACAACACATGGACCGCGCCGAAGGCGTCGTACGCCGCGTCGGCGAGGCCCCGCACCGCGTCGCGCACGCCGACGTCGACGGTGTGCGCGAGGACCTGTGCGCCGTCGGCCGTCAGCGCGTCCGCGGCGGCCCGCAGCGGCGCCTCCTCGACGTCCGCGAGGACGACCTGGAGTCCCTCGGCGGCGAAGCGCCGCGCCAGGGCGAGGCCGATGCCGCTCGCGGCGCCGGTGACGACCGCGACCTGTCCCGCCCGCAGGTCCATCAGACGCTCCCCTCGGGCGGCCCGTCGAGGATCTGCTGCGGGTCGTCGTACCGCTGGTGGACGTAGGGCAGCAGGGCCTCGGGGTCGACCCGCGCGACGACCGTGCCCCGCTGGTCGCTGGTCTTCTCGCCGAGGGTGATCCCGACGAGGGTGCGGACGGGCAGGTCGGCGACCGGGTCGTACATCGACTCCCGGAGGACGACATCGCCGGTGACCCGCTCCAGGGTGCGGTGTTTCTCCTGTCGCACGCAGTGCACCAGCACCGGGTCGACGTCGAAGCCCGAACCGTCCACCGCGGGAAGGAACTTGAAGTAGAAGTCCGTCCTCCCGGACGGCTCGGGGACCGGCAGGGCGCCGCTCACCGCGCCGCGCACCTCCACGAAGGCGATGCCGTGCCGGGCGAGCGCGGCGCGTACGGTCAGGCCGTCGCGCTCCAGAGTCACCTCGCCGAGCTTCTTGGGCTCGCCGAAGACCTCCCGGCCGCCGGTCAGGGCCCGTTCGTGGGTCATCGGCATCACCAGCGGATACCAGCCCGGTACGCCGTCGTGCTCGGCGGCGACCGCGACCGAGCCGGCGCCGAGCGGGTAGCCGGGCAGTGAGACGGTGCTGATGGTGGCGCGGACCAGCGGGCGTCCGGAGGGTTTCAGCGGCGGCGGCAGTACGGCCGCGACCGCGTCGGGATCGCTCTCCCAGAGGGCCACCACACCGGTGGACCAGATGTCGGGGAGCCGGGAGCCGGTGGTGCGCGCCGCGGCGATCTCCGCCTCGGTGCGGGCTCCGTAGCGTATGCGTGCCATGTCGTACCGCCCTTCGCAGGTCGTGACCTTCCGGGGGTTCCAGTGGCGCCTGTAACACTGTTACACCGAGCGGGACGAAGGGTAAAGACCCTTGCGGGAAAGGGAGTTGACGGGATAGGTGGGGGTCATGACACGTACCGCGCTGACCGGCGAGGAGGTGCTGGCGGCCGCCGCGCGGCTGGTGCGGGAGCACGGCCCGGCCGCGCTGACCATGCGCCGGCTGGCCACGGAGCTGGGCACCGCCGTCACCTCCATCTACTGGCACGTCGGCAACCGCGAGTCCCTGCTGGACGCGCTGGTCGAGCGCACCGTCCGGGAGATGGGCGAGATCCGGCCCGTCGGACGCACCCCGCGCGCCCGGGTCGTCTCGGTCGCCCGGGCGTTGTACGCGGCGCTGCGCGAACGGCCGCAGCTGATCGCGATGGTGCACGAACGGGGCCTGACGGAGCGGATGTTCCTGCCCGCGCAGCAGGCGCTGGTGCATGAGCTGCACGCCGCCGGGTTGCGCGGCGGGCCGGCCGCCGAGGCGGTCCGCGCGGTGCAGTTCCAGGTCGTCGGCTTCGTGCTGGTCGAGCGGGCCCGCGAGCGGTCGCCCGCGCAGCACCCGAGCGAGGGCGAGCTGTGGGACTCCCGCACCGCGGAACACGATCCGGCGCTGGCCCGCGCGCTGGCCGCACCGGCCGACGCCGAGCGGCTGTTCACGGTCGCGCTGGAGGCGCTGGTGGCGTCCCTGCTGCCGGCCTGAGGGGGGATCGGATCGCGGGGCGTCAAACCCGCGGCGAGGGGCCCTATTTGCCGGGATGCGGACCGTACGGGCGGGTTGTGGCGGCGGTACGGGTTCGGCCGGTGTCGGTGCGGGCCCGTATCCTCAGGGACCATGCTCGAAGACCGCATGGCAGCAGCCGACCCGATCGCACCGAAGATCGGGCAGCAGCCGGGACCGTCCACGCCCCCGTCGCCGCCGGCTCCCTGGCCGTCCGGGTACCCCGAGGGGTATGCGGTGGTCGACGTGGAGACGACGGGCCTGGCGCGGGACGACCGGATCATCTCCGCGGCCGTGTACCAACTCGACGCGACGGGCGAGGTCCAGGACCACTGGTACACCCTCGTCAACCCGCAGCGGGACCCGGGGCCGGTGTGGATCCACGGGCTCACCAGCGCGGTGCTCGCCGACGCCCCGCTCTTCACGGACGTCGTCCCGGAGCTGTCCCGGCGGCTCGACGGCCGGGTGCTGGTGGCGCACAACGCCATGTTCGACTGGTCGATGATCGCCCGTGAGTACGCCCGCGCCACGGCGGTCGCCCCGGTCCGCCAGCGGCTGTGCACGATCGCGCTGTCGAAGGAGCTGGGGCTGCCGCTGCCCAACCACAAACTGGAGTCGCTGGCCGCCCATTACGGCGTCGTCCAGGAACGCGCCCACCACGCGCTGGACGACGCCCGGGTGCTGGCCGAGGCGTTTCGCCCCAGTTTGCGGCGGGCCGCCCGGGAGAATCTGCGGCTGCCGCTGCTGAGCTGCCAGCCGCTCACGGAGTGGTCGGACAGCCCCGCGCCCCGCCGGACCGCCGCCGCGTCGTCCTACCGCCCGTCCACCTGGCGGCCGTCCCGCAAGCGGCCGGCCTGCCCGTACCCCAATCCGGGGCGCTATGTCGAGGGCGGGCGGCTGGTCCAGGGGATGCGGGTCGCCTTCTCGGGTGACACCTCGGTGGACCGCGAGCTGCTGGAGGACCGGGCGGTCGAGGCCGGACTGCACGTCGCCACGAGCGTGTCCCGGCTGACCAGCCTGCTGGTCACCAACGATCCGGACGCCCGCACCTCCAAGACCGTCAAGGCCGCCGGGTACGGCACGGTCATGATCGACGAGGCGGCGTTCATGCAGCTGCTGCAGGACGTCGCACCGGCCGGGTCCGCGCCTGCGTCCGGGTGAAGCCGGTCCAACACGCCCGCCGGCGCCTCGCCCCGCACCGGCCCCGCCCGCACGCTGTGGCGCATGGCACGTTGTGAGGTCTGCGGAAACGACTACGGGATGACGTTCGAGGTGCACGCGCAGGGCGCGGTGCACGTCTTCGACTGTTTCTCCTGCGCCATCCACCGCATGGCGCCGATCTGTGAGCACTGCCGGGTCCAGATCATCGGCCAGGGCGTCGAGGCCGACGGCAAGTGGTACTGCGGGGCGCACTGCGCGCGGTCGGACGGGCGGGTGGGCATCGTCGACCGGGTGTGAGCGCGCGGCGGCCGCCGGCGCTCCCGGACCCGGCGCCCGGCGGCCGGACCGCCCCAGGTACCGTCGAAGCCGTGTACCGCTTCCTGTTGTCCCGGCAGTGGGTGATCCTCACCCTCGTGGGTCTCGTGCTGATCCCCGTCATGATCAAGCTGGGTTTCTGGCAGCTGCACCGCCATGAGCACAAGGTGGCGCAGAACCGGCTCATCGCGTCCAGCCTGGCCTCGAAGCCGGTCCCGGTGACCGACCTGGCCGCCCCCGGACGGGACCTGCCGCGCCGCGACATGTGGCGCCCGGTGACCGCCACCGGCCGTTACGACACCGCCCACGAGGTCGTGGTCCGGCAGCGCACCGCCGCCGACGAACAGTCCATCGGCTACTACGTCCTCACCCCGCTGGTCCTCGGCAACGGCGAGGCCGTGCTGGTCAACCGCGGCTGGATCTCGGCGGGCGACGATCTCACCAAGTTCCCCCACGTCCCGCCGGCCCCCAAGGGCACGGTCACCGTCACCGGCCGGATGATGGCCGACGAGACCACCGCGGTCAGCGGCATCAAGGACACCAAGGGCCTGCCGCCCCGCCAGGTCATGCTGATCAACAGCACGGAGCAGGCGAAGCGGACCGGCCGGCCGATGCTCGGCGGCTACCTGGAGCAGACCGCGCCCGAGCCGCCGGGCGGCACGCCGGAGCTGGTGCCCGAGCCGGACCACGACTCCATCGGGCCGCACATGGCGTACGCGATCCAGTGGTGGCTGTTCGCCGCGGCGGTACCGATCGGCTGGGTGGTGCTGGTGCGCCGGGAGCGCCGCGACCGGGCGAAGGCGGCCGAGGAGGCCGGTGCGGCGGCGGACGGGGCGGACACCGCGCCCGAAGTCGCAGGAACGGCGCGGGAGAACGGCGGTTCCGGCGAAGTAGCCCGGTCGGCCGTCAGCACCGAGTAGCCCACCCGCACCGCGGGAAGGCGAGCTGCGTGCACCCACATATCGAGGACTACGCGCTCATCGGGGACCTGCAGACCGCCGCGCTCGTCGGCCGCGACGGCTCGATCGACTGGCTGTGCCTGCCCCGCTTCGACTCGCCCGCCTGCTTCGCGGCCCTCCTCGGCAGCCAGGACAACGGGCACTGGCAGCTGGCCCCGCAAGCGCCCGAGGCCCGCGCCCACCGCTCGTACCGCGGCGAGTCGCTGATCCTCGACACCGTCTGGGAGACCCCGACCGGCCGTGTGAAGGTCACCGACTTCATGCCGCAGCGCGACGTCCAGCCCGACGTCGTCAGGATCGTGGAGGGCCTCCAGGGCGACGTCGAGATGCGCGGGGTGCTGCGGCTGCGGTTCGACTACGGGCGGGTGGTGCCCTGGGTGCGGGCCGCCGAGGGCTGCCGGGTGGCGATCGCCGGCCCGGACTCCGTATGGCTGCGCACCCCGGAGCGGGGCCACACCTACGGCAAGGGCCTCAGCACCCGCTCGGACTTCACCGTCTCCGAGGGCGAGCGCACCGCGTTCGTACTGACCTGGCACCCCTCGCACGAGCCGCGGCCGGACCAGATCGAACCGTTCGGGGCGCTGGACGACACGCTGGAGGACTGGCAGGCCTGGGCCGCGCGGTGCCGCTACGACGGGCCGTACCGCGAGGCGGTGGTCCGCTCACTGATCGTCCTCAAGGCCCTCACCTACGCGCCCACCGGCGGCATCGTCGCCGCGCCCACCACCTCGCTGCCCGAGGAGCTCGGCGGGGTGCGCAACTGGGACTACCGCTACTGCTGGCTGCGCGACGCCAGCCTCACCCTGAACTCCCTGCTCTCCGCCGGGTATCTGGACGAGGCCGGGGCCTGGCGGGACTGGCTGCTGCGGGCGGTGGCCGGCGCCCCGGACGACCTGCAGATCATGTACGGGCTGGCCGGGGAGCGGCGGCTGCCGGAGTACGAGGTGCCGTGGCTGTCCGGCTACTGCGACTCGGCGCCGGTACGGATCGGCAACGGCGCCGTCGACCAGCGCCAGCTGGACGTCTACGGGGAGGTGCTGGACTCCTTCCACCTCGCCCGTACCGCCGGGCTGCCGGCCGAACCGCACGCCTGGAGCATCCAGCGCTCGCTGATGGAGTACCTGGAGTCCAACTGGCGCGACCCCGACGAGGGGCTGTGGGAGATCCGCGGACCGCGCCGGCACTTCGTGCACTCCAAGGTCATGGCGTGGGTCGCGGCCGACCGGGCGGTCCGGGCCCTGGAGGCCAACCCGAAGCTGGGCGGCGCGGCCGGCCGCTGGCGGGCGATGCGCGAGGAGGTGCACCGGGAGGTGTGCGAGCGGGGCTACGACGCCGACCGCGGCACCTTCACCCAGTCCTACGAGTCCCGGGACCTGGACGCGGCGACCCTGCTCATCCCGCGGGTGGGCTTCCTGCCCGGTGACGACCCGCGGGTGCGCGGCACGATCGAGGCGGTGCGCCGGGAGCTGACGCACGAGGGCCTGGTGCGCCGCTACACCACCGACGGGGGCTCGATCGACGGGCTGCCGGGCGGTGAGGGCACGTTCCTGGTCTGCTCGTTCTGGCTCGCCGACGCGCTGCGGATGAGCGGCCGGCGGGACGAGGCGGCGCAGCTCTTCGAGCGGCTGCTGTCGCTGCGCAACGACGTGGGGCTGCTCGCGGAGGAGTACGACCCGGCGGCCGGCCGCCAGCTGGGGAACTGCCCGCAGGCGTTCAGCCACATCGGGCTGGTGGGGACCGCCTTCGGGCTGCTCGACGGGTCGGAGGCAGACTAGGGCCATGGATCTTGGACTCACCGACCGGACGTACCTCGTCACCGGGGCGACCCGTGGCCTGGGTTTCGCCACCGCCCGTGAACTCGTCGCCGACGGCGCGAACGTCGTGCTCAGCGGACGCACCGAGGAGAGCGCCGCCGAGGCCGCCGCCGCACTGGGCGAACGCGCCGTGGGCGTGGCGGCCGACAACGCCGACCCGGACACCCCGGCCCGTCTGGTGGCGGCCGCCCGCGAGCGCTTCGGCCGGCTGGACGGCGTGCTGATCAGCGTGGGCGGCCCGCCGCCGGGGACGGCCGCGGACAACACCGACGAGCAGTGGCAGGCGGCGTTCGAGTCGGTCTTCCTCGGCGCGGTGCGGCTGGCCCGGACGGCCGCCGCCGAGCTGGCCGAGGGCGGCGTGATCGGCTTCGTGCTGTCCGGCTCGGTGTACGAGCCGATCGCCGGCCTGACCGTCTCCAACGGGCTGCGTCCCGGGCTGGCCGGTTTCGCCAAGTCGCTCGCCAATGAGGTGGGGCCGCGCGGCATCCGGGTCCTCGGTGTGCTGCCCGGCCGGATCGCCACCGACCGGATGACCCAGCTCGACGCGCTCTCCGGCGACCCGGAGGGCACCCGGGCCGCCAACTCCGCGACGATCCCGCTGGGCCGGTACGGCACGCCCGCGGAGTTCGGCCGGGTCGCGGCGTTCCTGCTGTCGCCGGCCGCGTCGTACGTGTCGGGGGTGATGGTGCCGGTCGACGGCGGGGCCCGGCACGGCTTCTGACGGGGCCGCGGGGCGGGCGGCGGCCCGCCCCTGCCTCAAGTGACGCGTTCGGGGCGGTGCTTGACCTCGCGGAGCCGCACCTCGGCCGGCAGCCGGTCGAGCCCCGCCGAACGCCGGGCGTGGGTCATCGCCTCGCCGGACAGCCGGCCGAGGACGTGGCCGGGATCGGCGTGCGGGGCGAGCGCGAGGACCGCCCGGATGCGGGGTTCGGTGCGCCGGCCGGTGAGCCGTACGCCGGCCCGGTCGACGCCGTCCAGCGCCTCGGTCTCGGCGGTGAGCACCGCCTCCAGCGCCCTCCCGCGCAGCTCCGCGCCCTCGCCGTCGCCGCTGTCGACGAGGATCTCGCCGAGCCGGTGGCGGCGGAACTGGACCAGCAGCCACCACAGCAGGAGCAGTACGAGGACGGCCAGGGCGGCGATCACCACCGGCCACCACCAGCCCTGGCCGGTCCACCGGGTGCGCTGGTGCGCGGTGAGCAGGACGTCGCCGGGGCGGGCCCAGGGCCAGCCGGCCGGCAGCCCGAGGTGCCAGGCCGCGGGCAGGCCCAGCCCGCCCAGCAGCACCAGCCCGCCGGCGCCGAACAGCACCACGCCGATCAGGCCGAGCAGCACCCGGTTGGCCTTTCTGCGGGTCCGGCGCATCGCGCTCATCCCTTCTTCGGACGCCGGACGTCCACGGTCAGCCTCAACCGGTGGGCCAGGCCCAGCTGGTCGAGGCCCACACCGAGCGCGGCGTCGAGGTCGGCGCGGACCTCGTCCAGTTCGCGGAAGTGCGAGACCGCCCGGGCCCTGGCCTTGTGCCGGCCGACGCTCATCCGTACGGACTGCACACCGGCGACCTCCATGGCGCGGTCGCGCAGGATCAGTGCGGCGGCCGGGCGGTCGAGGCCGGCCCGGACGTCCGGGGCCACCGGCCGCATCGGCAGCATCCGGCGCAGTCCGGGGGTGACGGCGAGCACGATCAGCCAGAGGCCCACCGCCGCCGCCAGGGCCGCGGCGGCCAGCAGCCAGGTGTCGTCGAGATGACGGGTGGCCAGTTCACGGGCCAGCCACTTGCGCCAGGCCATCGCGGAGCGGTGCGCGCGCACCGCGGCCACGTCGTAGAGCAGCAGGCCGGCGGCGGCCAGCAGCACGGCCGCCACCAAAGCGGCCGGGACCCGGCGGGACGACCAGAAGCGGCCGGTGCGGCCGTCGTGTGCGGCGCCGGTGGCGGTGGCGCCCGTGGCGGAACGGGCCGGTCCGCCCGGCGGCTTGTCGAGCGTGGGCAGCCGCCGGGTCTCCGCCGGCTCCGCGTCGTCGTCGCTCATCGCACCCTCTCCCGGCCCCGGTCCTCCAGCAGCGGGGAGTGCAGCCGCTCGACCTCCACGCCGACCTCGGGAACCGTCATGTTCGCCAACTCCCCCACCCGCTCGGTCACCCGTCGGCGCACCGCCCCGCACTGCGCGCCGATGTCCGAGGGGTAGCCCAGTTCCACCGCGATCCGTACCCGGGCCTCGCCGAAGTGGGCGAGGTCCTCGCGGCGGTGGACCACCACCGTGGCGTGCGCGTCCGTGTGGGCCCGCGGGGACTCCTCGCGCAGTGCCTCGCGGGCGGCCCGGGCGGCGATCTTGGCCACCACCCGGTCCGCGATCCGGGTCGCGCCCCGCTCACCCGCGGGTACGTCAGCGGCAGCGGTGGGCGGGGACGCCGTCGCCACCCCGGATCACCGCCGCCGTTCGTCGTGCTCGCCGCCGCGCGCGCGGAAGAACTCGCGGGCCGCCACATCCCCGTCGAGGATCCGGCCCGCCACGAACCCGACCGCGCCCAGCGCCGCCACCAGTACGAACGCGCCGAAGCCGCCGAAGTATCCGGCGAAGCCCAGCGCCATTCCGGCCAGAAGACCGGCCACGGCCATGCTCATCGTGCGCTCCTTCGCTGCCACTCCGGACGGGCCCGCTCACTGGAGCCGCGGCTCCGCTTCCTCTTCTTCGTCCGCTTCGTCGGGGAGCTTGACGTCGCTGACCGCGATGTTGACCTCGACGACCTCCAGGCCCGTCATCCGTTCCACCGCGGCGATGACGTTCTCCCGGACACTGCGTGCGACATCGGCGATGGCGACGCCGTAGTCGACCACGATCTCCAGGTCGAGCGCGGTCTGCACCTCGCCGACCTCGGCCTTCACCCCGCGGCTCGCGGTCGCCGCCCGGCCGCCGCCGGGCACCCGCTCGCGGACCGCGCCGAGCGTGCGGGCCAGGCCGCTGCCCATGGCGTGTACGCCGACGACGTCCCGGGCCGCGAGGCCGGCGATCTTCTCCACGACGCCGTCGGCGATGGTGGTCCGCCCACGGGTCGCGGGGTCACCGCCGCCGCGCTTGACCGGCGTCCTGGGTCCGTCCTCTTGCTGGCTCTCGGTCATCACCGTACGTCCCTTTCCGGGAAGAAGGGGAGATTGCCCGTTCTTGTTGCGCTTCGATCCGTTTCGACCTGCTTCATTCCGTTTCGCGCTGTTTTCGTTCCCACAGTAGGTGGGGTCGCCCCCGGCCGCTTTCGGGGATACGGCAGCGGAGTGCTCCCCCTGCCGCCGTGCGGCGCACCGCCCTGCCGTACGGGCCGGTAAGCGGCAGGCTGGGGGCGGGGGACCGAAAGGGGTGACGCGGTGGCCGGTGAGCAGTTGGCGCAGACGGTACGGCAGCAGCTCGGGATCGGGCGGGTGCTGCCGCTGGGCGGGCCCGCGAACGGGTCCTGGATCACCGAGCAGGCCGCCGCCGGGGCGCTGCGGGCGGCGCTCGGCACGCCCTCCGGGGTGCGGCTCGGCGCATTGCGGCTGTCCGTCGCCGACCCGGTGCACGCCCACGACCCGGTGGTCCCGGCGCCACCGACCGCCCTGCCGCCGGGGCCGCTGCGGATCAGCGCGGAGTTCGCCGCGGTCGCCGACCGGCCGCTGCCCGCCGTCGCCGACCAGGTGCGGGCGGCACTGCTGGAGACCTCGGTGCAGGGGCTGGGGCTGGTGGTGGCCGCGGTGGACCTGCGGGTGACGGGCCTGCTGACGGAGGACGAGGCCGGCGCGGGCCGGGCGGAGCCGGCGCTCACCACCGTCCGCCCGGAGAAGCCACCCGTGACGGCCGAGCCGGCCGGTGCGGCCGCGGAGGGCCCGGAGGCGCTCGCCGCCGCGGCACTGGCGGTGTCCGGGGTGGCCCGGCTGGCGCCGGTGCTCGGCGGCCGGACCCGGGCGGTGCGGCGCACCGAGGGGCATGCGCTGATCCAGCTGGCCGTGGCGGCCGGCTACCGCGCGTTGGACGTCGCCGTCGCGGTACGGCAGGCGGTGGCGGCCCTGCCGGACCCGCCGGAGACGGTCGCGGTGCTGGTCACGGCGGTGGACCGGGACTGACGCGGAGACGGACGTGGGGGCGCCGGCGCCGCCGGGGGGGGGCGGGGGGGGGCCGCGGGGGGGGGGGGGTATTAAAAAAAAAACAACCCCAAAAACACCGACAAAAAAGAAAGGGAAGGAATAGGTAGGTGA
>NZ_JBHWDV010000026.1:0-57789 GCF_042734445.1 Streptomyces sp. NPDC059649 | reverse complement strand
CGGGTTCGGGGGGGGGGGGGGGTCGCGGGGGGGGCCGGGGACTGCCGCGGTGAGGGTGGGGCCCCCCCGGGCCGCGGGGGGGGGGCGGGGGGGGCCACGTCAGGACGTACGCGTCGGCCTCGGTGCGCTAGTCGCCGACGCCGGCGAGGTCGCGCAGCCGGCGGGCCTGGGCGGCCCGCTCGGCACGGCGCTGCTCCTCGTACGTACGGCCCGCGGCGCCGGCCAGCAGGGCCTTGGTCTCGATGACGGCGTCCCGCGGCGGGGCGAGCAGCGCGGCCGCCAGGTCGGCCACCGCGGCGTCGAGTTCGTCCCCCGGCACGACGAGATTGGCCAGGCCGATCCGCGCGGCCTCGTCGGCGTGCACGAACCGCCCGGTGGCGCAGATCTCCAGCGCCCGCGCGTAGCCGACCAGCCCGACCAGAGGGTGGGTTCCGGTCAGGTCGGGGACCAGCCCGAGGCTGGTCTCCCGCATGGCGAACTGGGCGTCCTGCGCGGCCACCCGCAGGTCGCAGGCGAGCGCCAGCTGGAAGCCGGCGCCGATGGCGTGCCCCTGGACGGCGGCGATGGACACCAGGTCGTTCCGCCGCCACCAGGTGAACGCTTCCTGGTACTCGGCGATCGTGGCGTCCAGTGCCTCGTCCGAACCGCGCGCCAGATCGATGAACGACGGCTCGCCGTCGAACCCTTCGGGCGTGAACGCCTGCCGGTCGAGGCCGGCGGAGAAGGACTTGCCCTCACCACGCAGCACCGCGACCCGGACGTTCCCCGGCAGCAGCGAGCCCGCCTCGGCCAGCGCCCGCCACATGGCCGGCGACTGTGCATTGCGCTTGGCCGCGTTGGCGAGGGTCACCGTGGCGATGTCGCCGTCCACGGTGAGCCGCACACCGTCCTTGTCGAGCAGAGTCATGAGCGCCTCCGAGTCAGCCAGCCGCACGTACGTGCGTAAGTGACTGAACGGTAACCTCCCGGCCGACGGATCGGCCGACCGGGGGGACACCGCAGTTCCGGAGACGCGGCCGTCAGACCGCGGCGGCCTTCTTGCCCCTTGTGGCTCCGCCGCGACCGCGCAGCACCACGCCGGATTCGGTGAGCATCCGGTGCACGAATCCGTAGGAGCGGCCGGTTTCCTCGGCCAGCGCCCGGATGCTCGCACCGGAGTCGTACTTCTTCTTCAGGTCTGCCGCGAGCTTCTCGCGCGCGGCGCCGGTCACCCGGCTGCCCTTCTTCAGAGTCTCGGCCACCCGTGCCTCCTCGTGGGAAGTGCGCTCTGGACTCTCATGATCACCCCTCCCCGGCTTCCTGGCCACCCATTCCACAAGGCTTCTCCGACATCCTTTGCCGGCGGGGGCCCGCTCCGAGCGGCCGGAATGTGTCATTCCGTTCGTCCCGCGGGCCGAGCGGCCGCCGATCGGGACGAGAAGTGGCAGGTCAGGTGGGGTACGACCGAAAAGGCGCGCTCCAGGTCGCGGCGGACCGGGCACCGCGCGCAGGCACGCCGGTGTACCAGCCGTTCTCACTCAGATGATGGATCACACGTCGGCCGAATGATCCAGACGGCATGATCCCGACGCCGTGAGCGCACCGGCGGCACGCCGCTGCGCCCCGGCCCCGGACCCCCGGGCCGGGCACCCGGCTCAGGCCAGCGCGACCAGGTCCGCGTAATCCTGGCCCCACAGGTCCTCGACGCCGTCGGGCAGCAGGATGATCCGCTCCGGCTGGAGCGCGTCCACCGCGCCCTCGTCGTGCGTCACCAGGACCACCGCGCCCGCGTAGGTGTGCAGCGCGCCGAGGATCTCCTCGCGGCTGGCCGGGTCGAGGTTGTTGGTGGGCTCGTCGAGCAGCAGCACATTGGCGGACGAGACCACCAGGGTGGCCAGCGCCAGCCGGGTCTTCTCACCGCCGGAGAGCACCCCGGCGGGCTTGTCGACGTCGTCGCCGGAGAAGAGGAAGGAGCCCAGCGTCTTGCGGATGGCGACCAGGTCCATGTCCGGGGCGGCGGAGCGCATGTTCTCCAGGACCGTGCGGTCCGGGTCCAGGGTCTCGTGCTCCTGGGCGTAGTAGCCGAGCTTCAGACCGTGGCCCGGGCGGACCTCGCCGGTGTCCGGCTGCTCGACGCCCGCCAGCAGCCGCAGCAGGGTGGTCTTGCCCGCGCCGTTCAGGCCCAGGATGACGACCCGGGAACCCTTGTCGATGGCGAGGTCGACATCGGTGAAGATCTCCAGGGAACCGTAGGACTTCGACAGGCCCTCGGCGGTGAGCGGGGTCTTGCCGCACGGCGCCGGGTCCGGGAAACGCAGCTTGGCGACCTTGTCGGCGACCCGCACCTCGTCCAGGCCCGAGAGCAGCTTCTCGGCGCGCCGGGCCATGTTCTGCGCGGCGACGGTCTTGGTGGCCTTGGCCCGCATCTTGTCGGCCTGGGAGTTGAGCGCGGCGGCCTTCTTCTCGGCGTTCGCCCGCTCGCGCTTGCGGCGCTTCTCGTCGGCCTCGCGCTGCTGCTGGTACAGCTTCCAGCCCATGTTGTAGACGTCGATCTGGGACCGGTTGGCGTCCAGGTAGAACACCTTGTTCACCACGGTCTCGACCAGGTCGACATCGTGCGAGATGACGATGAAGCCGCCGCGGTAGGTCTTGAGGTAGTCGCGCAGCCAGACGATCGAGTCGGCGTCGAGGTGGTTGGTCGGCTCGTCGAGCAGCAGGATGTCGGAGTCCGAGAAGAGGATCCGGGCCAGCTCGACGCGGCGCCGCTGGCCGCCGGAGAGGGTGTGCAGCGGCTGGCCGAGGATCCGGTCGGGCAGGCCCAGGCTGGCCGCGATGGTCGCGGCCTCCGCCTCGGCGGCGTACCCGCCCTTGGTCAGGAACTCGGTCTCCAGGCGCTCGTACTTCTTCATCGCCTTTTCGCGGGTGGCGCCCTTGCCGTTGGCCATCCGGTCCTCGTTCTCGCGCATCTTGCGCAGCACGGTGTCCAGATCGCGGGCGGAGAGGATGCGGTCCCGGGCGAGGACGTCCAGGTCGCCGGTGCGCGGGTCCTGCGGCAGATAGCCGACCTGCCCCGAGCGGGTGACCGTGCCGGCGGCGGGGATGCCCTCCCCCGCCAGCACCTTGGTGAGGGTGGTCTTGCCGGCGCCGTTACGGCCGACCAGGCCGATCCGGTCGCCCTTGGCGATGCGGAAGGAGGCGGACTCGATGAGGACGCGGGCGCCGGCGCGCAGCTCGATGCCGGAAGCGTTGATCACGGGAAAAACTCCAGGGCAGGAAGACGGCGGATTGGACGGACGGTCCGAGAGCGGGCTGCGCCGTCTAATGAACCCAGAGGAGAACTGCCATGGGAGGCAGTCTAACGGGCCGGTGCAAGTAGTTTTCCCGGCCGCCGGCGGGGCCGCGCGGCCCCGCGCCCGCCCGCCCGGCGGGCGCCGGCGACGCCCGTGCGCTGTGGCGTCGTGCGCTGCGGCGGCTGCCGCCGAGCGGCGGAACGGGCGTTGTCGGCCCCCGGTGCAAGACTGTGATCCAGGACACAGAAAGCCGCTGCGGGAAGGACCGTGATCACGATGGCAGGAACCCCGACGATGTACCCGACGGTGCTCTACCAGGACGCCCAGACCGCCATCACCCAGCTGACGAAAGCGTTCGGCTTCACCGTCGGCGCGAAGTACGAGACCGAGGAGGGCCTGGTGCTGCATGCCGAACTCTCCTACGGCAACGGCACGGTGATGGTGGGTTCGAAAGGGCGCGGCGGCGTCTTCGCGGAGGCGATGGAGGACGCCGGGCCGGTCGGCGTCTACGTCCGCGTCGAGGACACCGACGCCCACTACCGGCGGGCCGAGCGGTCGGACGTGGAGATCCTGCTGCCGCCCACCGACATGGAGTACGGCTCACGGGAGTACCTCGCCCGGGACGCCGAGGGCAACGTCTGGAGCTTCGGCACCTACACCCCCGCCGTGGCCGCCGCCGGTGCCGGGCCCTGACCGCCTGGTCCGGGCCGGCACCGGCCGCCGGCGGTCAGGCCCCGCCGGTGTGCACCTGGAACGCCGCCCGGCGCACGGCCTTGGCGAGGGCCGGGTCGGGATGGGCCGCGGCCAGCGCGACCAGCACCTGGACGGTGCGGGGGTGGCCGACGGCGCGTACCTCTTCGAGGAGGCGGGGCACGGAGCCCTGGACCGCCGAGTCGAGGTGGCGCACCAGCAGCTGGGTCTCGCCGTGGTCGGCGACCGCCGCCGCGGTGTCCACCCACAGCCAGGTCGACTCCTCGCGGGTGAGCACGTCCGGTGCGGTCTCCGGGTCACCGCCTTCGTGCTCGACGAGCCACAGCAGGGCGTACGGGCGCAGCACGGGCTCCTCGGCGGCGGCGCGTACGGCCTGCTCGGCGGGGGCGCCGACGGCCCGCAGTGCCTCGAAGGCCAGGCCGCGCAGCAGCGCGTCCTCGCCGCGGGCCACGGTCAGCAGTTCCTCGACGGCCGCGCCGACGGAGCGGGCGGCGAGCCAGGCGCGGTACTCCGCGCGGGCCGGCCCCGGGGTCAGCCGGGCGCAGCCGCGCAGCATCGCCTCGGCGGACTGCTCGATGTTGCCGGCCGGACTCTGCGCGGCGACGCAGATCTGCTCCAGCTTGATCCACACCGACCAGTTGCCCAGGGGGGTGAGCTGCGCCTCGGCCGTCTCGGGCGCGCCTTGGTACGCGCCGTCCCGGGCACCGTCCAAAGGCACCAGCGCGCCGACGGTCAGCAGGGCGTCCAGCGCCCAGCCCAGGAGTTCGGCCAGCGACGCCCCCGCGGCGCCGTCGGCCGGGTCGGGCGCCGGGTGCGGGGCCCCGGACGTGTCCGGGGCGTCCGGGGCGTCCGGGGCGTCCGGTGCGTCCTGGTGGTAGGGGACCTCGCAGCGTTCCGTGCGGAGTTCGGTGACCCGCTGTTCGAGCATGTCGAGCAGGACCGGCAGCCGTACCGGCCCCGCGGACAGGTGCAGCAGGGAGAGCAGCTGCGGCAGCGCCTCGACGACCTCGGCGACGATCGCGGGGGCGGCGCCGGCCGGGGCGGGGCGGGCCAGCGACCAGGCGTCGAAGAGCGCGACCCAGCCGCGCAGCACGGCGGTGTCGTCGCGGTCCCAGGCGCGCAGCCGCCAGCCGGGGCGGACCAGGCCGTCGTGCAGTTCGATGAGTCCGGCGAGCCGGGCCAGGTCCCAGTCGGTGCGCACCTGCCGCGGCGTCAGGGACAGCGCTTCGGCGGCGCGTTCCACCGCCGTCGCCGGCAGCGCGCCGTCCGGGCCGGCCCGCAGACCACCGCCGGTGCCGCCGGCCGCGCCGGTGCCGTCGGCCCAGCGGGCGAGCCGGGCCGCGCCGGCCAATACGGCACGGGCCTGGCGGGCCAGTTCCGCGGGCGGCGGGGTGCCCTCGGGCGGGCGGGGTGCCGGGCGCTTGGCCCGGGTTGTCACCGCCCGGCGGGCGGCCGCAACCGGTTGACGGGGGACGAGTCGGAGCCGGGAGTCGCGCGGAGTACGGGACGTCACAGGAGCAGTCTTGCCGCTGACGGCCCGAAAGCCCAATCGGAACCCGGCTTGCGATCTGGCGGGGCGCCGTCATCGCGGCGACCCATCCCGGATGGGGCGAGTTGTCCTTCCGTATGCCGGGGCGTCACCGCACCGGCCGGACCGGGGCGGGGGTGGCCGTGGCAGGTCCGGTGGCACCCGACGCGGCACGTCGGGCCCCGCCGGGGGCGTCACATGAGGGGGGTGAGGAAGCGGCGCAGCGCCTCCTCGTAGCCGGCCGGGTCGGCGTTCCACATCGCGGCGTGCGGGGCGTGCGGGACGGCGTGCAGGGTGATCAGGTCGGGGCGGCGGGCGGCGAAGGCGCGGGAGGCCGCCCAGGGGGCGATCCGGTCGTCGGGGCCGTGGAAGATCAGGGTGGGCGCGTTGAGGGCGGCCGGGTCCGCGGCGTCGGCGGGCCGGTGGACGGGCATCCCGGTGACGCCCTCGGCGGCCCGGACGACGAGCGGCAGCAGGGCGCGCGGCACCCCCCGGGCGGCGGCCAGCGCGCGGACGGTGGTGTGCCGGTCGAGGACCGGCGAGTCCAGGATCAGTCCGCTGATCCGGTCGCGCAGCGCGGAGTGGGTGGCGGCGCGCAGCGCCATGGTGGCGCCGACGGACCAGCCGTGCAGGACGACGTCGCGGGCGCCGTAGCGGACGGCGTAGCGGATCGCCGCGTCCAGGTCGCGCCATTCGCTGTCGCCGAGGTGGTTGATGCCGTCGGTGGTACGCGGGGCGCCCGGGTCGTTGCGGTAGGCCAGGTCGAGGACGGGCAGCCGGTGGCGGTGCAGGAACGGCATGACCACCATGGGGTGTTCGCGGGTGGTGCCCAGGCCGTGCGCGGTGATGACCCAGGTGTCGCGCACGCCGGGGACGAACCACGCCGGCAGCGGCCCGAGTTCGCCGGGGACGTCGACGTCGGCGCAGTCGAGGCCGAGGGCGTCGCGGGGGTTGCCGCTGTGCACCTGCGGGGTGAGCCGCATCCGCATGCCGGGCCGCAGGGTGCCGTGGGTGACCCGCTCCAGGCGGCGCACGACGGCGTCCGCGGGGTGCGGGGCGCCGCGGACGACGGAGCCGATCTCCGCGTGGCAGCCGGCGCCGGTCAGCCCGTAGGTGCCGGGCCGCAGGGACACCAGGCTGCGGGTGAGGGCGATCCGTTCCTGGCCCGCGGAGTGCACGGTGAGCCGGGAGTCCCCCGGCAGGGGGTGGTCGGGCGATGGTTTCAGGGCAACGTCGCCGGCGTACCGGCCGACCGCCACGGCGGCCACCCCGGCACCGGCCACGGTGAGGACGGCCATGGCCGCCGCGGTAACCGGACGCACCCCCTCAGTGTGGGCGGCGGGGCCGGGTGCGGCCACTTGGCGCAGTCCGCGGGGGTGACCGGCGTACGGCGGCCCGCGCGGCTGCGCGGGCCGCCGTACCGGGGGGGCGCGGTCAGGCCCGGGGCGGTCAGGCCTGAGTGCGGTCAGGCCCGGGGGCGGTCGGCGCGGGCGCCGTTGGGCTGGCCGTAGCCGCGCAGGCGGGCACCGGCCGCGTCGAGCTGGCCGGGCGACAGCACGGTGGGCGAGCAGCCGGGCACGGAGTGGGCGAGCAGCCAGACCCGGCACATCCACTCCAGCTGGGTGGTGCGGTCCAGTGCCTGGTCGAGGCTGCTGCCGTAGGTGAGGGTGCCGTGGTTCTGCAGCAGGCAGCCGGTGCGGTCGCGGAGCGCCTCCAGCATGTGGTCGGCGAGCTCGTCGCTGCCGTAGAGCGCGTAGGGGGCGACGCGGACCGGGCCGCCGAGCGCCGCGGCCATGTAGTGGACCGGCGGGAGCTCGGGGACGAGGGTGGAGACGGCGGTGGCGTGCGGGGCGTGGGTGTGGACGACGGCGGTGGCCGGGGTGCTGCGGTAGACCGCCAGGTGCATCGGGAGTTCGCTGGTCGGCCGGAGGGTGCCGATGATCTGCCGTCCTTCGAGGTCGACGGCGGTGGTGTCGCGGGGGCCGAGCCGGTCGTAGGGGACGCCGCTGGGGGTGACCAGGACCAGGTCCTTCAGGCGGCACGAGACGTTCCCCGAGGTGCCGACGACCAGGCCGTCGGCGACGGTTCGGCGGGCGGTGGCGACCAGGGCGCTCCAGGCGGCGGCGAGCTGGTCGGGACGGTCCTTCATGGGTCCTCCGGCGCGGTGCGGCGAGTGCGGATGCAGTGCGCGCCACCGTACGAGCGGGCCGGGGAAGGGTACGCCGGGGGCCCGCCGGGCCGGTATCCGCCATCTGGGGATACCTCCGGAACTCGGCTGAATTGGCCGGGAATCGACCGTCTTGTTCGGCCGCTCGCTTACCTTCCCCTTGTCATGCCCGGCACGACCGGCCACGGACCGGCGTAGCCCAGCAAGTTCTCCAACGGGTGAGACGAAAGTGACAACGGAGGCGCCTCCGCGTGAACAATGCGGGGGTGTCACCACCACGCCCGGCCCAGTTCACCTTCCGTTCACCCATCCTCCGTACGTTCCGAGCGACACTGACCTTCGAACTGATTGCCTGGGTGAATGGAACACATCACGCTTCTCATCGGGATCGTGATCGTCACGGCCTTGGTGTTCGACTTTACGAACGGCTTCCACGACACGGCCAACGCAATGGCCACCACCATTTCCACCGGGGCATTGCGACCCAAGACCGCGGTGGCGATGTCGGCAGTCCTCAATCTTGTCGGCGCGTTCCTCTCCGTCGAGGTGGCCAAGACCATCTCCGGCGGCATCATCGACGAAGCCTCCGGCATCAGGCCGGAGGTGATCTTCGCCGGCCTGGTCGGCGCGATCATCTGGAACCTGGTCACCTGGCTCGCCGGTCTGCCCTCCAGTTCCTCCCACGCACTCTTCGGCGGCCTCATCGGCGCCACGTTGGTGTCCGTCGGCACCCACGGTGTGCACGGTGAGGCCGTGGTGATGAAGGTCCTGATCCCGGCGGTGGCCGCCCCGATCGTCGCGGGCCTGGCCTCGATGGCGGCGACCCGGCTCACCTACCGTCTGACGCGCGGCCACGACGAGGCCGACACCGCCAAGGGCTACCGCGCCGGGCAGATCGCCTCGGCCGCCCTGGTCTCCCTCGCCCACGGCACCAACGACGCCCAGAAGACCATGGGCGTGATCACCCTCGCGCTGATCACCGGCGGGGTCGTCGCCCCGCACGCCGACCCGCCGCTGTGGGTCATCGCCTCGGCCGGTCTGGCCATCGCGCTCGGCACGTACCTGGGCGGCTGGCGGATCATCCGCACGATGGGCAAGGGCATCACCGACATCCGGCCGCCGCAGGGCTTCGCCGCCCAGACCGGCGCCGCGGCCACCATCCTGGCCTCCTCCCACCTCGGCTTCGCGCTCTCCACCACCCAGGTCTGCTCCGGCTCCGTGATGGGCTCGGGCCTGGGCCGCAAGGGCGGCGTGGTGCGCTGGTCCACGGCCGGCCGGATGGTCGCCGCCTGGGCCCTGACGCTGCCGGCCGCCGGTGCGGTCGCCGCGGGCGCCGCGTTCCTGGCCGGTCAGGGCACCTGGGGCGTGGCCGCGGTGGCGGTCCTCGGACTGGGCGTCTGCGGTGCCATCTGGGCCGCCTCCCGGCGCAAGCCGGTCGACCACACCAACGTCAACGAGGGCCCGGCCGCCGAACCGGTGGGCGTGGTGACCGCCGCGCTGCGCGCCGTCTCCCCTCCCCCGGCCGGCCACCCGGCCCCGGCGGCCGACATCCAGGTCGACGCCGAGGTGCCGGCCGAGGACGGCACCGACACCCCGACCACCTCCGCCCCGCGCGCCCAGGCCGCGACGGTCACCCGCTAGCGGCTCTCACCTAAGGAACCCCATGACCATCGACTGGGCAGCTCTCGGCCAGGTCTTCGGCGTCACCCTCGTGGTGACGGTCGGGCTGGTGGGCCTCTTCACCGTCGGCATCGTCGGCACCTCCCGCAAGCCGGTGCAGGAGGGCGAGGCGGCCGCCGCTACCGCGCCCGGGGCGGGCGCGCGGACCGGTGCGCTGGTCGCCTTCGCCCTGTGCGCGGCGGCCGTGGCCTACGGCATCTATCTGATCGTCGCCGCCTGACCCCGGCGACACCCGACGGCGCGAGGCGCCCGGCGGAGCTCGGCATCAGCCGTCTTCCGCCGGGCGCCTCGCCCGTTGTGCGCCCCGCCCGCTGAGCGCCTCGTCGGCCTCACGGGCCAGCGCGTCGGCGATGGCCGTACCGCCGGGGCTGCCCAGGTACTCCGAGACCCGGATCTGCACGACCTTGCTGAAGGTCTGGTAGTGGGCGCTGCGCGGGCGCGGCTCGGCCGCCAGCAGCGCCGCGTACAGCGTCCTGGTGTACGGCGGCTGCCGGCCGGGCCAGGGCTGGCCGGCGGCGCCGTGCTCGCCCCGCTCGGGCGGCAGAGGGCAGACCGGCGCCTTGCCCGCCGGCCGGTACGCCGAGTCGCGGGTGGCCGCGAACCCCCGCTCCAGCAGACAGCGTTCGCTGCCCGGGCCGGTCAGCGCCTCGATCAGCGCGCGGGCCCCGGCCGGCCGCCTGCTGCCGGCGGAGATCGCCAGGTTCTGCCCGCCCAGGACGGACATCCGCTTGCCGTCGGCGGGCCGGGCCGGCAGCTCGGCGACGTCGAACTTCTCGCCGGGGGTGAGCTTCTCGGCGACCGAGGCGTACTCCACCGGCCAGTTGCGCATGAACAGCGCCCGGCCGTCGGCGAACCAGCGGCGGCTCTCCGTCTCGTCCATCGTGAGGGCCGCGTGCGGCATGATCGTGTCCAGCCGGTCCTTGAGGTCCGCGACGCCCAGCTGGAGGGCGCCGACCTGCTCGCCCTTGGTGAAGCTGGTGGCGTCCGGGTCGCCGCCGGTGGCCCACGCGGACTCCAGGGTGTTGACGGTCAGGCCCTCGTAGGGCCGCAGTTGGGCGACCATGCCGTACATCTTCTTGTCCTCGGGGACCTTGCCGTCCTTGGCCGTGCGGGCGAGCTCGCGGTTGTACGCGGCGGTGACCGCGGTGGCCAGCTCCTTCAACGAGCCCCAGTTGTCGGGCGGTTGAGGATGATGGCCGTACTTGGCGAGGATGTCCTTGCGGTAGTAGAGCAGGCCGGCGTCGGTGTTGAAGGGGACGGCCCAGACCTTGTCGTCGTACTCGACGGTCTTGACCACACTGTCGAGGAAGTCGCCGTCCAGGCTCGTGCCCCAGGGGCGGATGACGCCGGCCTCGGCGAACTCCGCGGTCCAGGCCACGTCGAGGTTGAGCACGTCGTAGGCGCCGCTGCCGGACTGGCCGGCGGCCAGCAGCTGGCTGCGCTGGCCGTCGGCGGTGTCCGGCAGCTTGACGATCCGCACCGCACGGCCGGTGCGGCGCTCGAAGGCCCGGATGAGGGCCTGGCGGACGCCGGTACTGCTGAGGTCGCTGCCGGTGGCCAGGACGATCGGGCCCTTCTCGGGGCCGGGCCCGGGGCCGGCGGTGCAGCCGGAGACCGCCGCGGTCAGCATCAGGGCGAGCGCGGCGGCCGGCCAGGTGGTACGGGGCTTCCTCACCGGTCCTCCTTGCCCGCGGTGCCGATGGACGCGATCAGGCCGGCCAGCAGATCGGGCGCCTGAGGGCCCCCGGGCACGCACTGTCCCCGGGAGGCGTTGGCCAGCCCCTGGAGGGCGAAGGTGTCGCAGCCGGCCTTGTCCAGCACCAGCGTCAGCACCGGCACCGCCGGCTTCTGCTTCAGCAGCGCGGTCAGCCGCTGCTCGACGCCGGCCGCGCGCCGCGCCCTGCCGTCGTCCTCGTCCATGATCAGCACGATGGCCTGGTTGCTGCCGGACGACGTCTTCATCTCCCGTACGGCGGCGGTCAGCGCCTCCTCCATCGCGGCGCCGTGGTCGACGAGTTCGCCCTTGGCGATCCGGTCCAGGGCGGCCTTGCCGCGCGCCGGGTCGACCGTGCCCAGGGGGACGACCCGGCGCACCGCGTCCGGATCGCCGGGGTGGGCGCGGTCGGGGAAGGTCCACAGGCCGTAGGTGTGGCGGTCGCCGACCATCTCCAGGGCGCGGCCCGCGGCACCGAGGGCGACCGGGAGCTTGCCGCCGTCGGCCATCGAGGTGGAGGTGTCCATGAGGATCAGCAGCCGGCTGGGCTTCTGCGCCTTGTCGTAGCCGTCGAGCACCCGGGCGACCTGGTCGGTGCCGGCCGTGAAGCGGTTGACCGGGGCGTCGAGGTCGGCGTCGGCGCGGCTGTCGCGCAGCGGGGAGCCCGGCGCGGGCGCGGGGTCCGTGCTGTCCTTGCCGGGGACCGGGCGGTAGCCCTGCGCGGTGAGGACGGCACGGCCGCCGTCCGGGGCGCGCAGCCACTCGGCGAAGCGGTCGACCGCGGCCTGCCGTGCGGTGGCGTCGGCGGTGCCGTGCCAGTCGACGCGGATCAGCGGGTGGTCGAGCGCCGGGACGTTCTTGGGGTAGTACGCGACGTACCGGTCGCGGGGGGCGAGCGGGCCGGCCAGGGCGGGGCAACTGCCGACCGCCCGGCCGAGGTTGTAGTCGGCCAGGGACTTCTCGGAGACCAGTGGCGCCGAGCGGTCGCCCCGGGCGCCGCCGGCGGGGGCCTGGCCGGTGGCGGTGGCGTCGGGGCCGGTGGCCGGGCGCAGCGAGCACAGCAGCTCGGTGCTGTCGGCGTACTGGCTGCCCGGGGCGGAGAGCCGCTGCTCGGCGCCCTCGGCGAGGGCCGGGTCCGGGGAACCGGAGGAGCCGATCCGCGAGCCGTCGTTGGCGAGGTAGAGGCCGATGGTGTGCAGCAGGCCGGTACCGGAGAGCACCGGGCTGGGGCGCAGCAGTTTGAGGTCCCGGTGGCCGCTGTCGGTGCCGGTGAGCAGGTCCTGCCAGGAGGCGCGCACCCGCTCGACGTCGTCCAGCTGCTTTCCCGCGGGGATGCCGACGACCAGCGGACTGTAGGCGACCGGGCCGGTGTTGTGCAGGGTCGCCGGGGAGCCCGTGGGGGGCATGCCGCGGCGGGCCTCGTCGTAGTCGGCGGTGGACTCGGGGATCCACAGGTCGGGTTGCGGGCCGGGCCGGTAGAGCGGATCGGTGCCCTTGTCGTCCTGCTGTCCCTGGCCGGTCCCCTGGGCCTCGCCCTGCCAGCGGCCGGCGGCGGCGAAGCCCTGGTCGATCTGGTCCTTGGCGGCGGAGTAGACGGTGATCTGGGCGCGCCGGCAGCCCGCCGGGAGGTCGCCCTCGCCCTGCAGCGGGCGGGTGTTGGCCTCGGACATCTCGTAGTCGAACGCGGCCCGGCGCAGGGTCGGTTCGGCCTCCGGCGCGGTGAGCAGCCGCAGTTCGAGGGCGGGCGGGCAGTCCGGCAGCGGCAGCAGCAGCTGCCGGACGACGAGCCCGGCGGCGATCAGCACGAGGACGGTGACGAGCGCGAGCAGCGGCTTCAGGCGGGGCCGGACGTGCTGGTTGGACCAGCGGCGCAGGCGGACCCGCGGCGGCGTCGGCAGCCGCGCCTCGGGGGTGGCGAAGGACAGCACGACGTCGTCGACGGTGTTCTGCTTCGCCGACCGGGGCTCCCAGACGTCGCCCATCGGCGTCCGCTCACCGGCGAGCCGGCCCCGTAACTCCCGTACGAGGTCCTCGAAGGTGACGAACCGGCGGCCGGGGATGCCGTTTTCGAGGATCTGCACCATGGCGCGGGTGAAGACGGTGCCGCCGGCCGGTTCCTCCCCGCTGAAGATCCGGCGGTTGGGCTGGGCGGCCATCAGCAGCGACATGGGTTTGCGGTGGGAGTGGAAGGCGCCGCCGGCGTTGCCCGCGTAGCAGCACTCCAGGACGATCACGATGCGTTCGGCGCGGGCGCTGTCGAGGCAGGAGAGCACCGCGTCCTGCCAGGAGACGGTGGTGTGGCTCTGCCGGGGCACCGAGGCGCCGACCATCAGCTGCAGGTCGCCGCCGTCGCTGCCGACCCAGCCGTGGCCGGAGAAGTACACCAGCAGCAGTCCGCGGGCCTCGTCGGCGGCGGTCTTGAGCGCCTGGCTCAACTCCCAGGGTTCGGCCGGCCGGCAGAGGGTGACCTCGTCGGCGGTGAACAGGTCGGTGGCGGTCAGGGCGCGGCGCAGCTCGGCGGGGTTGTCCTCCACCGCGGGCAGGCCGCCGAGCGTCGCGTAGTCGTGGACACCGATCAGCAGCGCCCGGTTGATCTTTCCCCGCGCGTCGTATTCGGACATCCGGGTCAGTCCTCGCCGGCGCTGCCACTCTCGTGCGTCGGGTTGCCGGGATCGGGTCGTGCCGGGCCGCCGTCGCCGGTGACCTCGACGGCGGGCTCCTCGCCGGCGGCGCGCTCCTCCTTGCGGCGCCGCAGCCATTCCCGCACGGCGATGCTCAGTCCCTTGGTGACCTCGGTGGCGATCGCGCCGACGACGACCAGGATCAGGTCGTCCACGCCCACGGCCATGTCGGCGGGGCCCGGTGCGTCCCCGTCGTCCGTGAGGTGCGGGGGCTGCGGCCGGTGTTCCCAGGTGTGGTCCCGGCGGCTCAGCCAGGGTTCGCGCTCCAGCCAGGCCCGGAGGTCGTCGAGATCCTGCTGCGGATTGTCCGTCCCGGTGACCCTGAGGCGGATCTCCTGACGGTCCTCATGATGGTCGGCGTGCTCCGGCATCCCCCAGCCCCCTTCCGGCGGCCCCTTCGCCACCGTGCACCAGATAGTGACGTGGAATCAGGGACGGGGGCAACCGTCCGTGACGCCCTCACCACCCTGTGGCGTGCGCCACAGGGCCTGCCACGGGGCAGCGTCGCAGGTCAAGGGTGAGTTGACGGGCCTTCGCGGACCGTGGTGGACTGCCGGGGCCAATCGGCGACAGATGAGGAAGTCCGGTGAGAATCCGGCGCGGTCCCGCCACTGTCACCGGGGAGCGTTCCTCCGACGAGGGCCACGGTCCGTACGGATACGTACGGACGGGAAGGCCGGGGGACACGCCGATCCGGGAGCCAGGAGACTCTGGTCGCCGTCACGTCGAGCCAGGGCGAGGACCCTGAGTGAGGACATACCGCCATGCCTGGCCGCCCGCCCCGATCCCCACTGCCCGCTGCCGCAGGGCCCCTTCGAGGACCGACGGCGGCCTGATCCGATGCGCGGCGAACACGCGGGATATGCGTGCGGCGCGGCTCTCGGCTTCCTCGGCGACCTGATCGCGGCGGATCCGCGGCGCGGTCATCCGGTGGCCGCGTTCGGCCGGGCCGCGGCCGCCGTCGAGCGCCGGCTGTGGCGCGACCACCGGGGTCATGGCGCGGTCCACGCCGTGCTGTGCGCGGGCGGTGCGGCGGCCGGCGCGGCGCTGCTGGAGCGGGCCGTACGGCACCGCCGCGGCGCCCGGGTGGCCTTGACCGCGGCCACCGTCTGGGCGGTGCTGGGCGGCACCTCGCTGGGCCGGGAGGCGCGGGCCGTCGGCGGCGCGCTGGAAGCGGGCGATCCGGACGTGGCGCGGGAGCGGCTGCCGCATCTGTGCGGCCGTGATCCCGAGGCGCTGGACGGGCCGCAGATGGCCCGCGCGGTGGTGGAGTCGGTGGCCGAGAACACCTCGGACGCGGTGGTGGGCGCCCTGGTGTGGGGCGCGTTCGGCGGGGTGCCCGGTCTGGTGGCGTTCCGGGCGGTGAACACCCTGGACGCGATGGTGGGTCACAAGTCTCCGCGTTACCGGCGGTTCGGCTGGGCCGCGGCCCGGCTCGACGACGTCGCCGGCTGGCCCGGCTCCCGGCTGACCGCCGCGCTGACCGTGCTCGCGGGGCCCGACCGGCGCGGTGCGCTCGCGGCCTGGCGGGCGGACGGCGGGGCGCACCCGAGCCCCAACGCGGGCCCGGTGGAGGCGTCGTTCGCGGGCGCGCTGGGCGTACGGCTGGGCGGCACGCTGGCGTACGGCGGGCGGGTGGAACACCGTCCGGTGCTCAACGGCGCGGCGCGGCCGCCGGAGGTGGCGGACATCGAGCGGGCGGTGCGGCTGTCGCGGCGGGTGAGCGCGCTGGCGCTGGTGGCGACGGTGGCGGGACGGCTGGCGGCGGGCGCGGTGCGGGACAGGATCGCGGGCGGCAGGGGCACGAGCGGGAGGAAGCGCCGGTGAACGGGCAATGCGGGACGGCCGGGGGGCTCGGCGGCGGGCTGCTGGTGGCCGGTACGACGTCCGACGCGGGCAAGAGCGTGGTGACGGCGGGGATCTGCCGCTGGCTGGTCCGGCAGGGCGTGAAGGTGGCGCCCTTCAAGGCGCAGAACATGTCGCTCAATTCGTTCGTCACCCGCGAGGGCGCGGAGATCGGCCGGGCGCAGGCGATGCAGGCCGCCGCGGCCCGGGTCGAACCGACCGCGCTGATGAACCCGGTCCTGCTCAAGCCGGGCGGCGACCGCAGCAGCCAGGTGGTGCTGCTGGGCAGGCCGGTGGGTGAGCTGAGCGCGCGCGGGTACTTCGGCGGGCCCGGAGGGTCGTCCCCCGGGGAGGCGCGGTACGCGGGCGGGCGGGAGCAGTTGCTCGGCACCGTCACCGACTGTCTCGCCGAACTGCGCCGTACGCACGACGCCGTCATCTGCGAGGGCGCGGGCAGTCCCGCCGAGATCAATCTGCGGCGCACCGACATCGTGAACATGGGCATCGCCCGGACCGCCCGGATACCGGTCGTGGTGGTCGGCGACATCGACCGCGGCGGCGTCTTCGCGTCCTTCTTCGGGACCACGGCGCTGCTGTCGAAGGAGGACCAGGCGCTGGTCGCCGGGTACCTCGTCAACAAGTTCCGGGGCGATGTGACGCTGCTGGAGCCCGGTCTGGACATGCTGGAGCGGCTGACCGGGCGGCCGACGCTGGGCGTGCTGCCGTACGCGCACGGGCTCGGCATCGACGAGGAGGACGGCCTCCGGGTCTCGCTGCGCGGCGCGGTGCGCGAGAGCGTGGTGGCGCCGCCGCACGGCGCGGACGTGCTGCGGGTGGCGGTCTGTGCCGTCCCGCTGATGTCGAACTTCACCGACGTGGACGCGCTGGCGGCCGAACCGGGCGTGGTGGTGCGGTTCGTGGACCGGCCGGAGGAACTGGCCGACGCGGACCTGGTGGTGCTGCCGGGCACCCGCGGCACGGTCCGCGCCCTGCGGTGGCTGCGCGAGCGCGGGCTGGCGGACGCGATCGTCCGGCGGGCCGCCGAGGGCCGTCCGGTCCTGGGCATCTGCGGCGGCTTCCAGATGCTCGGCGAGCACATCGACGACGAGGTCGAGTCGAAGGCGGGCGCGGTCGAGGGCCTCGGGATGCTGCCCGTACGGGTCCGCTTCGCGGTGGAGAAGACGCTCGCCCGGCCGGTGGGCGAGGCCCTCGGCGAGCCGGTGGAGGGCTACGAGATCCACCACGGCGTCGCCGAAGTGACGGGCGGGGACGAGGCGTTCATGGACGGCTGCCGGGTCGGCTCCGTATGGGGCACGCACTGGCACGGCTCCCTGGAGAGCGACGCCTTCCGCCGGGCCTTCCTGCGGCGGGTGGCGGCGGACGCCGGCCGGGCGTTCGTCCCGGCCCCCGACACCCGATTCGGCGCGCTGCGCGAGGAGCAGCTGGACCGGCTGGGCGATCTGATCGAGGAGCACGCGGACACCGGGGCGCTGCTCCGGCTGATCGAGAAGGGGGTGCCGGAGGGGCTGCCGTTCGTGCCTCCGGGGGCGCCATGAGGGGTACGCAAGGGACGGGATCCGGGCCGGCCGGCGACGTGGAGGACGACACAGCATGACGAGTGCGCACAACACCACCCCGCAGTACCCCTTCACCGCGGTCGTCGGCATGGCCGACCTGCGGCTGGCGCTGCTGCTGAACGCGGTGAGCCCGGCGGTCGGCGGGGTGCTGGTCCGCGGCGAGAAGGGGACCGCGAAATCCACCGCGGTACGCGCCCTGTCGGCGCTGATGCCGGCCGTGGACGTGGTGGCCGGCTGCCGGTTCGCCTGCGCCCCGGCCGCGCCCGACCCCGGCTGTCCCGACGGGCCGCACGGGACCGGGGCCGCCGAGAGCCGTCCGACGCGGATGGTGGAGCTTCCGGTCGGCGCCTCCGAGGACCGCCTGGTGGGCGCCCTGGACATCGAACGGGCCCTGTCGGAGGGCGTGAAGGCCTTCGAGCCGGGCCTGCTCGCGGACGCGCACCGCGGAATCCTGTACGTGGACGAGGTCAATCTCCTCCATGACCACTTGGTCGACCTACTGTTGGACGCCGCCGCGATGGGCGCCTCCTACGTGGAGCGCGAGGGCGTCTCCGTCCGGCACGCCTCCCGTTTCCTGCTGGTCGGGACCATGAACCCGGAAGAGGGCGAGCTGCGGCCGCAGTTGCTGGACCGGTTCGGGCTGACCGTCGAGGTCGCGGCCTCCCGGGAGCCGGAGCAGCGGGTGGAGGTGGTCCGGCGGCGGCTCGCGTACGACGCCGACCCGGCCGGGTTCGCGGCGCGCTGGGCGGCCGAGGAGGACGCGCTGCGGCAACGCATCGCCGCGGCCCGGGAGTTGCTGCCCGAGGTGACGCTGGGCGACGCGGCGCTGCGGCAGATCGCGGCGACCTGTGCCGCGTTCGAGGTGGACGGGATGCGCGCGGACATCGTCATGGCGCGGACCGCCACCGCGCTGGCCGCGTGGGCCGGGCGGACGGAGGTCCGGGAGGAGGACGTGCGGCAGGCGGCACTGCTGGCCCTGCCGCACCGCCGGCGCCGGGCGCCCTTCGACGCCCCCGGACTCGACGAGGACAAGCTCGACCGGACGCTGGAGGAGTTCGCCGGACAGGACGATCCGGCGGACGGCGGGGACGATCCGGAGCCGGACGGTCCGGACGGGGGCCCCGACGGGGGCGGTCCGGGCGGCGGAGTGCCGCCGCAGGAGGGCGGTCCCCAGGAAGGTGGTCCTCAGGAGTCGTCGGTGCCGCCGGGGGACGGACTGCCGCACCAGCGTGAGCAGGAGACCCCGCAGGCACAGGAGCCCGTACCCGAGCCGTCCGGGGACGGGGACGAGGCCGGGGCCCGGCCGCAGGCGCAGGGCGGGGCGGCCGCGGAGCAGCCGGCGGTGGCGGCCGGTGAGCCGTTCAAGGCCCGGCGTCTGGACGTGCCGGGGCTGGGCGAGGGCGCCGACGGCCGCCGCTCCCGGGCCCGTACCGCGCACGGCCGGACGACCGGGGCCCGCCGCCCCCGGGGCGCCCTGGGCAAACTGCACCTGGCGGCCACCGTGCAGGCCGCGGCGCCGCACCAGAAGGCGCGCGGGCGGCGCGGCACCGGGCTGCTGGTGCGCCGGGACGATCTGCGCGAGGCGGTGCGCGAGGGCCGGGAGGGCAATCTGGTCCTGTTCGTCGTGGACGCGTCCGGCTCGATGGCGGCGCGCAAGCGGATGGGTGCGGTCAAGGGCGCGGTGCTCTCGCTGCTGCTCGACGCCTACCAGCGGCGCGACAAGATCGGCATGATCACGTTCCGGGGCGCCGGCGCGGAGGTCGCGCTGCCCCCGACGTCGTCGGTCGAGGCGGGTGCGGCGCGGCTCGCGTCGCTGCCCACCGGGGGCCGTACGCCGCTGTCCGAGGGGCTGCTCGCGGCGCACGAGGTGCTGCGGGTGGAGCGGATGCGGGACCCGGCGCGCCGCCCGCTGCTGGTCGTGGTCACCGACGGGCGGGCCACCGCCGGCCCCGAGCCGCGGGTCCGGGCGTCCCGGGCGGCGCGGCTGCTGGCCGCCGACGGCACCGCCGCGGTCGTGGTGGACTGCGAGACCGGTCCGGTACGGCTGGGTCTGGCCGGTGAGCTGGCCCGGGACCTCGGAGGCACCGCCGTCACCCTCGACGCACTGCGCGCGGACCGCGTCTCCGCGCTCGTACGGACCGTTCAGGGCACCAGGACCGTTCACGGCAACAGGAAGGCCGCGTAATGCCGCAGGGACAACCGTCCGTCGTACCGAATGACGGGCTCACCACCCGCCAGCGCCGCAACCGCCCGCTGGTGCTGGTCCACACGGGCCTGGGCAAGGGCAAGTCGACCGCCGCCTTCGGGCTGGCGATGCGGGCCTGGAACCAGGGCTGGCCGGTCGGGGTGTTCCAGTTCGTGAAGTCGGCGAAGTGGAAGGTCGGCGAGGAGCGGGCGCTGCGGGTGCTCGGCGACTCCGGTGAGGGCGGCACGGTCGCCTGGCACAAGATGGGCGAGGGCTGGTCATGGGTGCAGCGCGACTCGCAGTTCAGCAACGAGGAGGCGGCCCGGGAGGGCTGGGAGCAGGTCAAGCGGGACCTCGCCGCGGAGACCTACCGGCTGTACGTCCTCGACGAGTTCGCCTATCCGCTGCACTGGGGCTGGGTGGACACCGAGGAGGTGGTCTCGGTGCTGCGCGACCGGCCCGGCACCCAGCACGTGGTGATCACCGGCCGGAACGCCCCGCAGGCGCTGTGCGACCTGGCCGACCTGGTCACCGACATGACGAAGGTCAAGCACCCGATGGACGCGGGCCAGAAGGGCCAGCGGGGCATCGAGTGGTGAGCGAGGTGGGCGCAGCATGAGCAGCGGGGGCGCCATTCCCCGGCTGGTGATCGCCGCACCGTCCTCCGGTGCGGGGAAGACCACCGTGGCCACCGGTCTGATGGCGGCGTTCGCCGAGGCGGGACTCGTGGTCTCGCCGCACAAGGTGGGCCCGGACTACATCGATCCGGGCTACCACTCCCTGGCGACCGGCCGTCCGGGCCGCAACCTGGACGCGTATCTGTGCGGTCCGGAGCGGATCGCACCGCTGTTCCTGCACGGGGCGGCGGGCGCGGACCTGGCGGTCGTCGAGGGCGTGATGGGGCTGTTCGACGGGGCGTCCGGCATGGGCGAGTTGTCGTCGACGGCGCAGGTCGCGAAGCTGCTGCGGGCGCCGGTGGTGCTGGTGGTGGACGCCTCCTCGCAGTCCCGGTCGGTGGCCGCGCTGGTGCACGGCTTCGCGTCGTGGGACCCGGAGGTGCGGCTGGCCGGGGTGATCCTCAACAAGGTCGGTTCGGACCGGCACGAGGCGCTGCTGCGGGAGGCCATGGAGTCCTCCGGGGTGCCGGTGCTGGGCGCGCTGCGGCGGGACGGCCGGGCCGGTACGCCGTCCCGGCACCTGGGGCTGGTGCCGGTCGCCGAACGCCGGGCCGAGGCGCTCGCGTCGGTACGGGAGCTGGCCGCGCGGGTGCGCGAGGGCTGCGACCTGACGGCGCTGCTGGCACTGGCGCGGTCGGTGCCGGAGCTGCCGGACGCGGCCTGGGACCCGGCGGCGGAGGTGCGGGCGGCGGCGTCCGGGAGCCGGCCGCTGATCGCGGTCGCGGGCGGTGCCGCGTTCACGTTCGCGTACGCCGAGCACGCCGAGCTGCTGACCGCGGCGGGCGCCGAGGTGGTGCCGTTCGATCCGCTGCGGGACGAGCAACTGCCGCCCGGTACACGGGGGTTGGTGATCGGCGGCGGGTTCCCGGAGGTGTATGCGCCGGACCTGTCGGCGAATGCGCCGCTGCGCGCCGCGGTGGCCGGGCTGGCCGCCTCGGGGGCGCCGGTGTCCGCCGAGTGCGCCGGGCTGCTGTACCTGTCCCGGGCGATCGACGGGATGCCGATGTGCGGGGTGCTGCCGGCCGAGGCCCGGATGACCGAACGGCTCACGCTGGGCTACCGGGAGGCGGTGGCGCTGACGGACAACGCGCTGGCGGCGGCCGGGACCCGGGTGCGCGGGCACGAGTTCCACCGCACGGTGCTGGAACCGGGCGCGGGTGACGGGCCGGCCTGGGGGCTGACGCATCCGGAGCGGCGGGTGGAGGGCTTCGTGACCGGCGGGGTGCACGCCTCGTACCTGCATGTGCACTGGGCGGCCGAACCGTCGCTGGCGGCGCGGCTGGTGGCGGGCGCGGCGCGTCAGGTGCCGGTGGCCGCACCATGACCGGCGGGCCGGGTGCGGGCGGACCGCCGGCCGTCCTCGACCATCTCGTCCTCGCCACCCCCGACCTGGCGGCCACCGTCGCCGAGGTGGCCGCGCTGACCGGTGTACGGCCGGTGCCGGGCGGCAGCCATCCGGGGCGCGGGACCCGTAATCATCTGCTGGGGCTGGGCGGCGGGGCGTACGTGGAGGTCATCGGGCCCGATCCGGAGCAGCCCGCGCCGGACCGGCCGCGGTGGTTCGGCATCGACGCGCTGACCGGGCCGCGGCTGGTCACCTGGGCGGTCCGGGTCACCGGTATCGCGGCCCGGGTCGCCGCGGCGCGGGCGTGCGGCCACGACCCGGGCGAGGCGGTGGCGATGTCCCGGCGGACGCCGGACGGCGGCCGGCTCACCTGGCGGCTGACGCCGCCGGGGGCGGGCGACCGGCTGGCGCCGTTCCTGCTGGACTGGGGCGCCACGCCGCATCCGTCCGCCGGGCTTCCGGTGCTGCCGCTGGTCGCGCTGCGGGCGGTGCATCCCGATCCGGCGGCGGCCCGGGCCACCTGGGCGGCGCTCGGCGCGCGGTGGCCGGGGGAACTCGCCGCCGGGCCGGAGGCACAGCTGACCGCCGTGGTGGAAGGGCGGTACGGCCGGGTGGCGTTCGGACGGGGAGCCGGCGCGGTATGAGACGCCGGACGGCCGGTGTCCGCGGCGGGCCGGCGGCGCTGGTGGTGGGCGTGGGGGCGCGCCGCGGGGTGCCGGCGTCCGAGGTCCTGGAGCTGATCGCGGCGGCGCGCACCGCGGCCGGCTGTGCCGGGCACCCGGTGCGGGCGCTGGCGACGGTGGCGGCGAAGGCCGACGAGCCCGGACTGACCGAGGCGGCGCGGCGGCTGGGGGTGCCGTTGTGGTCGTATCCCGCGGCCGCGCTGGCGGCCGTACCGGTGCCGAACCCGTCCGCGGTGGTGGCGGCCGCCGCCGGGACGCCGGGCGTCGCCGAGGCGGCCGCGCTGCTGGCCGCCGGGCCGGGGGCCGAACTGGTCGCCGGCAAGCGGAAGTCGCCGGCGGGCGGGGCGACCTGTGCGCTCGCGCTGGCGACAGTAACGCCCCACCGTGTGCTTACCGCTGGTAGGGAGGGAGCGGCCGCCGCCCCCGCACCTGGTGCCGATATCGTCATGACCTCGCCCAACCCACCGCACCGTGGCACCGGCCGACGGCGGCCGGTCATCGACGAGATGGCACCCGACGGCGAAGACACCGGTAGCAAGGAGACCCCCGTGACCACCCCTCCCGCACTGCTCATCGCCGGTCACGGCGCCCGTGACGACGACGCGGCCGAGGCCCTGCGCGCACTGGTGGACGCGCTCGGCGAGCATCTGCCCGAGGTCCCGGTCGCCGGCGGGTTCTTCGGCGCCCCGGGCACGCCGATGCCGCTGGCCGACGCCGTGGACGGGCTGGCCGGGCAGGGCGTGACCGAACTCGTCGCGGTACCTCTGCTGCTGGCGCCGACCGGTGCGGGCACCCAGACCCTGCCCGCGGCGCTGGAGCGCGCGGCCGCCGGGCACCCGGACCTGCGCACGTACTGCACCGCCGAACTCGGCCCGGACCCGCGGCTGCTGGACGTGCTGGAGCGGCGGCTGGACGAGGCGCTCGGCGCCGGCACCCGTACGCCGCAGGACCGGGCCCGGACCACGGTGCTGCTGGTGGGCCGCGGGACGACCGATCCGCACGCCAACGCCGAGGTGGCGCGGGCCGCGCGACTGCTGTGGGAGGGGCGCGGATTCGCGGGCGTGGAGACCGCGTTCGTCGCCCAGACCGCGCCGGACGTGCCGGCCGGGCTGGACCGCTGCCGGGCACTGGCCGGGCCGGTCCCGGGCGCGGCCGGCCCGTCCCGGATCGTGGTCCTGCCGTACGCCCTCCTCGCCGACGGGCCGGTGGAGCGGCTGTGGATGCAGACCGAGGGCTGGGCCGCGGCGCACTCGGGCGTCGAGGTGTTCGGTGCCCAGGTGCTCGGCACCGGGCCCGAGGTGGCCGAGGTGGTCATGGAGCGCTACCGCGCGGCGGTGGCCGGGGGCGCGCCGCCGGACCGGGCGGCGGACGGCGGGGTGTCGTACGGCCCGGCGCGGGTGGCGGCGGGCGCCGGGGAGCGGTGAGCATGCCGGCGCCCACCGATGCGGTCCGGCCGCGCGGCTCCGGCCCCGCCGGGCCCGCTCCCGTCCCGGCCGGCCCCTCCCCCGTGCCGGCGGACGAGCCCGATCTGCGGCACCACGGTGATGCCGAAGTGCGGGGCGACGGCGGTGCGTTGACGGACCTGGCGGTCAACGTCCGGGCCGGCACTCCCCCGGCGTGGCTCAAGGCGCACCTCACCGCGTCACTGGACGCACTGGCCGCCTACCCCGACGGCCGGGCGGCGCGCCGGGCGGTGGCCGGGCGGCACGGGCTGCCCGTGGAGCGGGTGCTGCTGACGTCCGGGGCCGCGGAGGCGTTCGTACTGCTGGCGCGGACCGTGCGGGCCCGCCGCCCGGTGGTGGTGCATCCGCAGTTCACCGAACCGGAGGCGGCGCTGCGGGACGCCGGGCACGACGTGGCCCGGGTGCTGCTCTCCGCACGGGACGGGTTCCGGCTGGATCCGGACGCGGTGCCCGAGGACGCCGATCTGGTCGTGGTCGGCAACCCCACCAATCCCACGTCGGTGCTGCACCCGGCGGGCGCGCTGGCCCGGTTGGCGCGGCCCGGGCGGACGCTGGTGGTGGACGAGGCGTTCATGGACGCGGTGCCCGGTGAGCGGGAGTCGCTGGCCGGGCGCACGGATCTGCCGGGGCTGGTGGTACTGCGTTCGCTGACCAAGACGTGGGGGCTGGCGGGGCTGCGGATCGGCTATGTGCTGGCCGGCCCGCAGACCGTGGCGGGCCTGGAGCGGGCCCAGCCGCTGTGGCCGGTGTCGAGTCCGGCGCTGGCCGCCGCGGAGGCGTGCAGTGCGCCGGCGGCGCTGGCGGAGGCGGCCGCGGCGGCCGAGGAGATCGTCCGGGACCGGGCCCATCTGCTGGCCCGGCTCGGCGAGTTCGAGCAGATCCGGGTGGCCGGGCCGGCGGCGGGGCCGTTCGTCCTGCTGCGGCTGCCGGGCGCGGCGGGAGTGCGGGAGGGCCTGCGGGCCCGCGGTTTCGCGGTGCGCCGCGGGGACACCTTCCCGGGCCTGGGGCCGGACTGGCTGCGGCTCGCGGTGCGGGACCGGGCCACCACCGACCGGTTCGTGGCGGCGCTGGCCGAGGTCCTGCGCTGACCGGCCGGTGCGCGGGCCCGCCGGGTCCCGTCGCACCACGCTTCCCTTCCGACGGGTCCCGGCGGGGTGGGGTGTGCCGTACGGGCCGCCTCCGGTCCGTACGACACACCCCGGCCGTACCCCGCGGCCGACGCCCCCACAGCACCGGCACGGGGTACGGAGCCGTCAGCCGCCCTGCGGGGAGGCGGCGCGGCGCCGGCGGGTGAGGACCAGGGCCCCGGCACCGGCCGCGACCAGCAGCGCGGCACCGCCGGCGAGGTACGGGGTGGCCGAACTGCCGCCGGTCTCGGCGAGGTCGGGGCCGGTGTTCCCGGCACCGCTGTGGCTCACCTGGGTGCCGCCGCCGGCCGGCTTGTCACCCCCGCCGCCGCTGGTGCCACCGCCGTTGGTGCCGCCGCCGCTCGTACCGCCGGAGCCACCGTGTCCGGGCGGGGTGGTGGCGTCCGGGGCGGTGCAGCCGGCGTGGACGAGGGTGACCCGGCCGTGCACCTCGGCGACGTTGAGCTTCAGCGGGTCGACCGAGACGTTCAGCTGCAGCGCGGTGGCCGCGGCGGTCTTCCCGGAGACGCTCTTCCGCGACAGGTCCAGCCGTACGTCGCCGACGCCCGGCACCTTGACGTCCGTCGTGCCGCCCGCGGTGAGCGTGACCTGCTTGCCGAGGACGCGGACGGGGCCGAGGACGTTGGCCTCGGCCCGGGGCCGCCGGCCCGCCTCGCACACGGCCTTGGCGGTGACCTGCTGGACCTCGATCAGGGACAGCAGCGGCAGCCCGGGCAGCCGCACCTTGGCGTGCAGCAGGTTGGCATAGCCCTCGGCCTTCTGCCGGGCCGTGGTGGCGCGGGCGGTGGCGGCGTCGGCGCGCAGCACGGTGAACGGGCGGCCCCGGTCGATGCCGTCGAGCCGCACGGTGAGCGCGGTCTTGCCGGCCGAGGCGGGTGCGTGCACCTCGTTCAGCACGGCGTTCAGCGGGATGTCGGCCGACTTGTCGAGCAGGCCGACGTTCAGGCCGGTGCGCAGCACGACCGCGTCGGCCTTGCCCCGGGCCGGGCCGTGCCCTCCGGTGGCGTGCGCCGGCCCGGCGCCGAGCAGCACGGCGGGACCGGCCGTGAGCGTGGCGGCGACGACGGCCGCGGCCAGGCGCCGGGGCGCACCGGAGGAGTGGGTGGGACTGGTGGACACGTGTGTGGAACCCCCACAAGAGAAATGGAGCCGCCGGCCGCGCCAATGGGGGACATCACGCGGGCCGGCGACATCGACCCGCACATCGTGTCGGCACCGAGGGTGAACGGGCAGCCACGTGAGGTCAGTTCATCCCAAAGGGTGGTTTTCGCGCCTGGGTTCGATTCCCGCGGCCCCCCGCATCTCCCCCGTCACAGCCGCCCCACCACGGGGGTGATCCCCGTTGACCGACCCGGTCCGGCTGCGGCCCTGGCCGGGGCCGCGTCCGGGACGACCGGGCGGCCCGCCGTACGGTCACCGGCCGTGGGCGCCGAGTGCACGGCGACCGACATCCTGACCACGGTGCTCCGGCGCACCGCCCGGGGGGCACGGCCCGGACGGCCCGCCGGAGGTGGTTCCCCGCTCCCCCCGGGGACGCGGGGGCGGCTCAGCCCACGATCTCGCCACGCAGCACGACCCGGCGCGGGGCCGCCAGGACGCGGACGTCCTCGCGCGGGTCGCTCTCGTAGACGACCAGGTCCGCCGGGGCGCCCTCGGTGAGGCCCGGGCGGCCGAGCCACTCACGGGCGCCCCAGGTGGTGGCGGAGAGCGCGGCACGGGCGGGCAGCCCGGCCCGGGTCAGTTCGACGACCTCGTCGGCGACCAGGCCGTGCGCCAGCGAGCCGCCCGCGTCGGTGCCGGCGAAGACGGGCACCCCGGCGTCGTAGGCGGCCCGGACGGTGTCGTAGCGGCGGTCGTGCAGCCGGCGCATGTGGTCCGCCCAGCGCGGGAACTTCGCGTGACCGGCGTCCGCCAGGCGCGGGAAGGTGGCGATGTTGACCAGCGTGGGGACGATGGCGACCCCGCGCTCGGCGAACAGCGGGATGGTCTCCTCGGTGAGCCCGGTGGCGTGCTCGATGCAGTCGATACCGGCCTCGACGAGCGGGGCGAGGGTTTCCTCGGCGAAGCAGTGGGCGGTCACCCGGGCGCCCAGGCGGTGCGCCTCCGCGATGGCCGCCTCGACCGCGCCCTTGGGCCAGCAGGCGCCCAGGTCCCCGGTGGAGCGGTCGATCCAGTCGCCGACGAGCTTGACCCAGCCGTCGCCGCGGCGGGCCTCCTGGGCGACGTAGGCGACCAGGTCCTCGGGCTCGATCTCATGGGCGTAGTTGCGGATGTACCGCTTGGTGCGGGCGATGTGCCGGCCGGCCCGGATGATCTTCGGCAGGTCGGCCCGGTCGTCGACCCAGCGGGTGTCGGAGGGCGATCCGGCGTCCCGGATCAGCAGGGTGCCGGCGTCACGGTCGGTGAGCGCCTGCTTCTCGCTGGTGGGGGCGTCCACCGGGCCGTGCGCGTCCAGCCCCACGTGGCAGTGCGCGTCGACCAGGCCGGGCAGCGCCCAGCCCTGCACGCTGATGGCATCGCGTGCCAGGGCCGGCCGGTCGTAGGTCACCCGCCCGCCGACCACCCACAGCTCGTCGCGCACGTCGTCCGGTCCGACGAGGACCCTCCCCTTGAGGTGCAGCACCGCACCTTCACTCATGGACGTCATACCGGCACTCTAGGCGCCGCCGGCGGGTCCGCCGGAGGCGGCGGTCACCGCGGTGCGGGGGCGGCCGGGAGACGGCGTGAAGGCGGCGTGCGACGGCGGGGACGGCGGTGCGGCCGGGCCGGCGGGAAGGCCGTCCGGGCGGTCGCCGACGCGTCGCCGACGCTGTGTAGGCGATTATTGCCGCAATGTTTCCGAAAAAGCCCGCCGACCGTTCTCGGCGTATGTTCTTGCGATGCTTCTCATGGATGTGTCGCACAGGTTTTTCCGGGACTTGCGCCAGGGTCTCCGGTGGCGAATTCCCAATTTCTTCGGGTACAGCTTCCCGTCTTCTTCTGCCCGCTTTTCCGCAGCTCAAACGCCAAGATTCCGCTAGCGCCGAAGCCCGTAATTCGGACCGATCTCGCGGACGTTACGCACCTGTGACCGACTACACAGCACGTCCGTTTCGCCCCGTACTTCCCGGTCAAATCGGGGCATCACGCATCGACGTCGCGCGCCCGGGCGCCCCCGCGCGATAACACATCGGGCGGCCCGACGTAACCCCTCCCCGCGATGCAATTTCCTTTTTCCCTGGGTAAATTTAATTCCCATGACCGCCGCACAAGCAGACCATGCAGGTGCCCGTAGCGATATCGGAGAATTTCCGGAGGGCTTCAAGCTCGACACCCCCCGCGTGGAGGACGGAGCCGCGATCTGGCGCATCGCCCGCGACTCCAAGACGCTGGACCTCAACTCCTCCTACAGCTACCTCCTGTGGTGTCGGGACTTCGCCGCCACCTCCGTCGTCGCCCGCGACGCGGAGGGCGAGCCGGCCGCCTTCGTGACCGGCTACATCCGTCCCGAGCGCCCCGAGACCCTCGTCGTCTGGCAGGTCGCCGTCGACGCGGCGCACCGTGGCCTGGGGCTGGCGGCCGCCCTCCTGGACGGGGTGACCACCCGGGCCCGGGACGAGCTGGGCATCCGTTACGTCGAGACCACCATCACCCCCGACAACGCCGCTTCCAACCGGCTGTTCGCGTCCTTCGGCGAACGGCACTCCGTGCCGGTCGAGCGGGAGGTGCTCTTCGACGCCGGGCTGTTCCCGGAGCAGGGCCACGAGCCGGAGGTGCTGCACCTCATAGGCCCGTTCGCGCCCCCGGCCGGGCCCGCGCACTAGCGACCAGGGCCGCGCGGCACGGCCGCCGCGACGGCCGTGCGGCACCGGCTCCCCCTCGACCCGCCGGCCCCGCAAAGCCCCCCAACAGACTTCTTCCGCCTCTCGCACTCATCTCCCAGGAGCATGCTGTGACCATCACCCAGCCCGATCTGAGCGTCTTCGAGACCGTGGAGTCGGAGGTGCGCAGCTACTGCCGTGGCTGGCCCACCGTCTTCGACCGCGCGCAGGGCAGCCGCATCACCGACGAGGACGGCCACACCTACCTCGACTTCTTCTCCGGCGCCGGTTCGCTCAACTACGGGCACAACAACCCGGTCCTCAAACGCGCCCTGATCGACTACATCGAGCGGGACGGCATCACCCACGCCCTGGACATGTCCACCACGGCCAAGCGGGCGTTCCTGGAGTCGTTCCAGAACATCGTGCTGCGGCCGCGCGACCTGCCCTACAAGGTCATGTTCCCGGGCCCGACGGGCGCCAACTCGGTCGAGGCCGCGCTGAAGCTGGCCCGTAAGGTCAAGGGCCGCGAGTCGATCGTGTCCTTCACCAACGCCTTCCACGGCATGTCGCTCGGCGCCCTCGCGGTCACCGGCAACTCCATGAAGCGGGCCGGCGCCGGCATCCCGCTGGTGCACGGCACGCCGATGCCGTTCGACAACTACCTCGACGGCCAGACCCCGGACTTCCTGTGGTTCGAGCGGCTGCTGGAGGACCAGGGCTCCGGCCTGAACAAGCCCGCCGCGGTGATCGTGGAGACCGTGCAGGGCGAGGGCGGCATCAACGTCGCCCGGGTCGAGTGGCTGCGCGCCCTGGCCGCCCTGTGCGAGCGCCAGGACATGCTGCTGATCGTCGACGACATCCAGATGGGCTGCGGCCGTACGGGTGCCTTCTTCTCCTTCGAGGAGGCGGGCATCGTGCCGGACATCGTCACCGTCTCGAAGTCCATCAGCGGCTACGGCCTGCCGCTCGCGCTCACCCTGTTCAAGCCCGAGCTGGACATCTGGGAGCCGGGCGAGCACAACGGCACCTTCCGCGGCAACAACCCGGCGTTCGTCACCGCCGCCGCGGCGCTCGACACCTACTGGGCCGACGGGCAGATGGAGAAGCAGACCCTGGCCCGCGGTGAGATCGTCGAAGCGCATCTGAAGGCGATCGTCGAGGAGAACCCGGGCACCTTCGCCGAGTACCGCGGCCGCGGTCTGGTGTGGGGCCTGGAGTGCAACGACAAGCCGCTCGCCGGCAAGATCGCCAAGCGCGCCTTCGAGCTGGGTCTGCTGATCGAGACCTCCGGCCCGGAGAGCGAGGTCGTCAAGCTGCTGCCGGCCCTGACCACCACCCCCGAGGAACTGGACGAGGGTCTGCGCACCCTCGGCCGCGCGGTCCGCGACTGCGCCTGAGCGCGGCGTTCCGCACCGCACCACAGATACGACAGAAAGGCAGCCCGCACCGTGATCGTCCGCTCCTTCAAGGACATCGAAGGCACCGACCGCCACGTCAAGTCCAAGTCCGGCACCTGGGAGAGCAAGCGCATCGTGCTCGCCAAGGAGCGGGTCGGGTTCTCGCTGCACGAGACCGTCCTGTACGCCGGCACCGAGACGTCGATGTGGTACGCCAACCACATCGAGGCCGTCGTCTGCGTCGAGGGCGAGGCCGAGCTGACCAACGACGAGACCGGCGAGAAGCACCTCATCACGCCCGGCGTGATGTACCTGCTCGACGGGCATGAGAAGCACACCATGCGGATCAAGCAGGACTTCCGCTGCCTGTGCGTCTTCAACCCCCCGGTCACCGGCCGCGAGGACCACGACGAGAACGGGGTCTACCCCCTTCTCACCGAACCGGACACCGAGCCCGAGACGGTCTGAGGCGAACCTGACGCCTGCCCCGTCCGGCAGAGCTCCAGGAAGGTACGCAACGCGCGCCCGATGCCAGATTCCGTACGAGAGGAGAGGAAGGCAACACCATGACCACCGCACCCGAGCGCACCGCCGACCTGTACCCGACCCGCGGCACCGCCGAGGTGATCACGCCGCGGAAGGACCCGGTGGTGTGGTCGCAGCCCGGAGCGGCCGGCCCCTTCGCGCCGTCCGAGCTGAGCGACTTCGAACGCGACGGCTTCTTCGCCATCGGGGAACTGCTCACCGCGGAGGAAGTCGCGGTGTACCGCGCCGAACTGGACCGGCTGGTGCTCGACCCGGCGATGCGCGCCGACCCGCGCTCCATCGTCGAGCCGAAGTCGCAGAGCGTCCGGTCGGTGTTCGAGGTGCACAAGATCAGCGAGGTGTTCGCCAAGCTGGTCGCCGATCCGCGTGTGGTCGGCCGTGCCCGTCAGATCCTCGGGTCGGACGTCTACGTCCACCAGTCGCGGATCAACGTGAAGCCCGGCTTCGGTGCCTCCGGCTTCTACTGGCACTCGGACTTCGAGACCTGGCACGCCGAGGACGGGCTGCCGAACATGCGCACCGTGTCGGTCTCGATCGCGCTGACGGAGAACTACGACACCAACGGCGGCCTGATGATCATGCCCGGTTCGCACCAGCACTTCGTGGGGTGCGAGGGCGAGACGCCGAAGGACCACTACAAGCGGTCCCTGCAGATGCAGGACGCGGGCATACCCTCGGACGAGGTCCTCACCAAGATGGCCGACAAGCACGGCATCCGGCTGTTCACCGGCAAGGCCGGCTCGGCGACGTGGTTCGACTGCAACGCCATGCACGGCTCCGGCGACAACATCACGCCGTACCCGCGCAGCAATGTCTTCATCGTCTTCAACAGCGTGGAGAACACGGCCGTGGAGCCGTTCGCGGCCCCGGTCCGGCGTCCGGAGTACATCGGGGCGCGGGACTTCACCCCGGTCAAGTAGCCGTACGAGGCGGACAGGCGGAAGAAGTCCGGTGGCGCGGCCGCCGCACAGCAGGGTCTGTGCGGCGGCCGCGCCGTCGTCGGAGGCTCAGTCCGCCAGCGGCGGGTAGTCGAGGTAGCCGGTGTCGTCGCCGCCGTAGAAGCTCGCCCGGTCGGGGGTGTTGAAGGGGCCGCCGAGGGCGAGCCGGCGGGGCAGGTCGGGGTTGGCGAGGAACAGCGCACCGTAGGCGAGCAGATCGGCCTCGCCGTCCTCGATGAGGCCGAGCTCCTCGGGGCCGGTGGGCCGGCCGTCGGTGGCCGGGTTGAGCAGGAACGTGCCGCCGAAGCGCTTGCGCAGCCGGGCCAGCAGGTCCAGGTCGCGGACGTCGCAGGTGTGCAGGTAGGCCAGGCCCAGCGGGGCGATGGCCTCGATCAGCGTGGTGTAGGTGGTCTCGGGGGCGGGTTCGGCGATGTCGTTGAAGGGGTTGCCGGGCGAGATCCGCAGTCCGGTGCGGTGCGCGCCCACGGCGCCCGCGACGGCCCGGACGACCTCGATGGCGAAGCGGGCCCGGGCCTCGTCGGAGCCGCCCCACTCGTCGGTGCGGAGGTTGGCGTTGGGCGCCAGGAACTGGTGGATCAGATAGCCGTTGGCGCCGTGGATCTCCACGCCGTCGAATCCGGCCTCGACGGCGTTGCGGGCCGCCGCGGCGAATCCGTCGATCGTCGCCGCTATTTCGCCGCCGGTCAGCTCGCGCGGGGTGACGAAGTCCGTCGGGCCCTCCTGGGTGAAGCCCTGGCCGGCCGCGGCGACCGCGGAGGGCCCGACCGGCACCAGGCCGTCGGACAGCAGCACCGGGTGGCCGATGCGGCCGCCGTGCCACAGCTGGGCGAAGATCCGGCCGCCCGCGGCGTGCACGGAGTCGGTGACCGCGCGCCATCCGGCGATCTGCTCGGGGGTGTGCAGGCCGGGGGTCAACGGATAGCCGCGGCCGACCGGTTCGGTCTGCGCGGCCTCGGTGATGATGAGGCCGGCCGAGGCCCGCTGGGTGTAGTAGCGGACCATCGACGGGGTGGGGACGCCCTCCTGGGTGGCGCGGTTCCTCGTCATGGGCGCCATCACGATGCGGTTGGCGAGCGGGATGCCGGCGAGCTCGAAGGGCTCGAATGCGGTGGTCACTGAGGGCCTCTCAACTACGGTGCGAAGGCAGGGCATTGCCCATGACGGTTCGTCACCGTCCAACGCACCGGGCCCGCCCGGCATTCCCGTCACCGGCCGGCTATTTCACCAGCTCCAGCAGCCGTTCCACGTCGGCCGTCCCGTTGTAGAGGTGGAAGGCCGCGCGCAGCAGGCCGCCGCGCACCGAGATCCGTACCCCGGCCCCGGCCAGCCGCTCCTGGGCATCGGCCGGTCCGGGGACGGAGACGATCGCCGAGCCGGGCGCGGGCCGGGGGGTCAGGCCGCGCTCGGCCAGTCCGGCGCGGTACTGGTCGGCGAGCGCGGTGTTGTGGGCGTGGACGGCGGCCACGCCCAGCTCCTCGATGAGGCCGAGGGACGCCGCGGCGCCGGTGTACGCGAAGTGGGCGTGCGGTTCGTCGTAGCGGCGGGCGGTGGCGGCCGGCCGGATCAGGCCGTAGTTGGACTCGTCGAGGTCCTCCCCGGCCACCCAGCCGGCGTGCGGCGCGGGCGGCCAGCCGGGGCCGCTGCCGCTGGGGTCGCGGTCGCCGCCGAAGGCCATGAAGGTGGTACCGCGCGGGCACAGCAGCCATTTGAACGCGCCGCAGACCAGGAAGTCGTAGTCGGCGGCGCGCAGCGGCAGCCAGCCGGCGGCCTGGGTGGCGTCGAGGTAGGTGAGCGCGCCGTGGGCCGCCGCGGCCTCGCGTACCGCGGCGAGGTCGGCGATCCGGCCGTCGAGCGACTGCACGGCGCTGAAGGCGACCAGGGCCGTGCCGGGGCGCACCTCGTCGGCCAGCGCCTCCAGCGGCACGGTGCGCAGGGTGAGGTCGGGGTGGGTGCCGAGCGGGTTGACCAGGGAGCTGAAGTCACCCTCGGGGGCGAGGACTTCGCTGCCGGGCGGGAGCGAGGCGGCGACGGCCGCGGACTGCACCGCCACCGAGCTGCCGATGGCGACGCGTTCGGCGGGGATGTCCACCAGCCGGGCGAAGGCGGCCCGGGCGGCGGTGGGGGCGGCGAAGTAGTCGCGGCCCATCGTGCCGTAGGAGGTGGCCTCCTCGACGGCCGCGCGCAGGGCGTCGGCGCTGCGCCGGGGGAGCAGTCCGCTGGAGGCGGAGTTCAGATAGGTCGTCTCGGGCGCGAATTCGGCCCCGCCGAGTGGCTCATGTCGCTGCATGTCCCCCACTGTGCTCGGCGGGGCACGCTCCGTCCACGGTGTTTCGGTCGTGGTCGTGCCCGAACGGTGGCCGGTTCGCGGTCAGCTTCCGGGCACCGCGCAGCCGTCCGGCCCGCAGACCTCCGCGTCACCGGCCGGCACGCTCTCCACCACGCCGTCGGCGTGCGCCCGCTCCAGGGCCTGCCGGAAGACCTCGGCGGGCTGGCCGCCGGATATGCCGTAGCGGCGGTCGATGACGAAGAACGGGACGCCGGTGGCGCCCAGCTCGGCGGCCGCGCGCTCGTCGGCGCGCACCTCCTGGGCGTACGCGTCGGGGTCGGCGAGCACCCGGGCGACCTCGTCGGCGGGCAGTCCGGCGCCGGTGGCGAGCTCCGTGAGGACGGCGGGGTCGCCGAGCGGCCGGGCCTCGGCGAAGTTGGCGCGGTAGAAGGCGTCGAGCAGCGCCTCCTGGCGGCCGTGCGTCCGGCCGAGGTGCAGCAGCCGGTGCAGGTCGAAGGTGTTGCCGTGGATGCGGTCGGAACGGTAGCCGAGGCCCTCCTGGGCGGCCGCCGCGGCGACCCGGGCCTCCATCTGCTCGGCCTGGGCGCGGCTGACGCCGTACTTGGCGGCGAGCATGTCGAGCACCGGGACGTCGGAGGCGGGCGGCGCCTCGGGGTCCAGCTCGAAGGAGCGGTGCACCACCTCGACCTCGGCGCGGTGCGCGAACGCGGCGAGCCCGGCCTCGAAGCGGGCCTTGCCGATGTAGCACCAGGGGCAGGCGATGTCGGACCAGATTTCGACGCGCATGTGCTGACTTTCCTCGTCGGGACGTGTGCTCGGGACGTGTGCTCGGGACGTGTGCTGCGTGCAACCGCGCGGGGCGCCGGGCTATTCCGTGGGTACCGTCCGGACATGACCTCGCCACAGGGATTCCTCGGGTTCTGGGAGACGACCGGCTCCGCGAAGACCTTCACCCACCCGCTCGATCCGGCGCTGCTGGACGCCTACGTGCCGCGGCGGGCGCGGGTGCTGGACTACGGCTGCGGCTACGGGCGGTTGACCGCCGAACTGGCCGCGCTGGGGTACCGCGGGGTGTGCGGGGTGGACGTCTCGGCGGCGCTGATCGCGCGGGGGCGGCGGGAGCACCCGGAGCTGGACCTGCGGCGGTACGCCGGGCTTCCGCTGCCGTTCGGGGCCGGGGCCTTCGACGCGGCGCTGCTGTTCGCGGTGCTCACCTGTGTGCCCCGGGACGCGGACCAGGAGGCGATCGCCGGGGAGCTGGGGCGGCTGGTGCGGCCGGGCGGGGTGCTGTACGTGAGCGACGTACCGCTGCAGGACGACGCGTTCAACCAGGAGCGGTACCGGCGGTTCGCGGACCGGTACGGCACGTTCGGGGTGTTCGAGACGCCGGACGGCGGGGTGTTCCGGCACCACACCCCGGAGCGGCTGCGGGGGCTGGTGCGGGCGGCGGGCTTCTCGGTGGTGACGGAGCGGACCGGGTCGGTGGGGACGCTGGACGGGCGGCGGGCCGAGCGGCTGCAGCTCATCGCCCGGCGGACGACGGCTCCGACGGCTTCGACGGCGGAGCCTCCGGGGCCGGGCCGGTCAGGTCCAGCGCCAGCGTGAGGTGGGTGGCGTCGGGGGCGGGGCGGCGGTCCGGGTCGGGGCGCCAGCCGAGCCGGTCGTAGAAGGCGCGGGCGCGGTGGTTGTGCCAGCGGACGTCGAGGACGGCGCGGGCGAATCCGGCCGTGCGCCAGGCGCGCAGACAGGCGGTGTGCAGGGCGCGGCCGACGCCAGTGCCCCAGTGGGCGGGGGCGACGTGCAGCTGGTGGAGGGTGACCGTGGGGCGGGCGGTGCCGGTGCGCGGGGCGTTCCCCCGGGCCGTCGAGGCGTGCGGGAGGTAGCAGGCGGCGCCGATGACCGTGCCGTGGCGTTCGGCGCAGAGCGCGGGGGTGTCGGCGCGGTCCAGGACCCCGGCCCAGGCGTCGTGCCAGCGGGCCTGTTCGGCCGGGGCGTCGAAGGGCGTGCCGGGGTGGCGGGCGCGGTGGTACGCGGCGCGGGCGCCGGTGTGCAGGGCGGCGATCGCCGTCAGGTCCGCGTGGGTCGCGCCGCGGATCCGGAGGGCGGTGGGGTCGGGGGTGGGGCGCACGCCGGGCCTCATCCGCCCTCGGGGCGGCCGTCGATCCGGCGCGGCAGTCCGAGCGGGTTGCCGTCGCGGAGTTCGGGCGGCAGCAGGGCGGGCGGGGTGTCCTGGTAGGCGACCGGCCGCAGCCAGCGTTCCACGGCGGTGCCGCCGACGGAGGTGGAGGTCGAGGTGGTGGCCGGGTAGGGGCCGCCGTGGTGCTGGGCGGGGGCGACCGCGACGCCGGTCGGCCAGCCGTTGACCACGACCCGGCCGGCGAGCGGGGTGACCCGGGCCAGCAGCCGGGCGCCGAGGCCGCCGCCGTCGGTGCCGTCCCCGTCGGTGCCGGCGGTCTCCGCGTCGCCGAGGTGGAGCGTCGCGGAGAGGTTGCCGGGCAGACGGGCGAGGACGGCGCCGACCTCGGCCTCGTCGGTGTAGCGGGCGACGACGGTGACCGGGCCGAAGCACTCCTCCAGCAGCAGGTCGTGCGGGCCCTCGGCGGCCAGGCGGGCGGCGGGCACGGTGAGGAAGCCGGCGCTGACGGTGTGCTCGCCGCCGGCGCCCGGGGTCACCGGCGCCTCGACGTCGGGGAGCCCGGCGCGGCCGCGGACGCCGCCGAGGAACGCCTCGCGCATCCGGTGGTCGAGCAGCACCCCGGCCTCGGTGTTGCTGACCGCGTCGGTCAGCGCGGTCAGCAGCCGGTCCCCGGCCGGCCCGGCGGGCGCCAGCACCAGGCCGGGCTTGACGCAGAACTGGCCGGTGCCCAGGGTCATCGCGGCGGCCAGCCCGGCGCCGATCTGCCCGGCGCGTTCGGCGGCCGCGGCCTCGGTGACCACGACCGGGTTGAGGCTGCCCAGCTCGCCGTGGAAGGGGATCGGGTGCGGGCGGGCCGCGGCCGCGTCGTACAGGGCGCGGCCGCCGCGCACCGAGCCGGTGAAGCCGGCCGCGGCCACCAGCGGGTGGCGGACCAGGTCGATCCCGGCCTGGAAGCCGTGGACGAGGCTCAGCACGCCGGGCGGCAGCCCGGTCTCGTCGGCGGCGCGGCGCAGCAGTGCGGCGCACAGTTCCGAGGTGGCGGGGTGGTCCGGGTGCGCCTTGACCACGACCGGGCAGCCGGCCGCGAGGGCGCTGGCGGTGTCGCCGCCGGGGACGGAGAAGGCGAGCGGGAAGTTGCTGGCGGAGTAGACCGCGACCACGCCCAGCGGGATCTTGTAGCGGCGCAGGTCGGGCCGGGGCGGGGTGAGGCCGGGGTCGGCGTGGTCGATCCGTACGTCGAGGAACGCGCCGTCCTCGACGAGGTCCGCGAAGGACCGCAACTGGTAGGTGGTGCGGGCGAGTTCGCCGGTGAGCCGGCCGGGGCCGAGCGCGGTCTCGGCGTCGGCGGCCTCGATGACCGCCTCGCCCGCCTCGTCGAGCAGACCGGCGGCGCGGCGCAGCAGCGCGGCCCGCACCCCGCGGTCGGCGAGCGCCTCGCGGGCGGCGTGCGCGGTGCGGACCGCGGTGTCCACCTCGGCCGCTGTGGCCTCCACCGCAACCTGCTCCCGCCGCTTCCCGGTTCGGGGGTCGACACTCCAGACTGGTGCTGCCGCTGCCGCTGCCACCGTGCATTCCTCCAGGGTGCTGCCGTGCCGGGTCGTACTGCGCCGTGCCGGGTCGTGCGGGCCCGTCGCGGGTGCGGTCCGGGACGTCCGTTCCCGGGCGTGGTGCCCGGTTTCCGGAGCCGCCCGGACCTTGCAGCGGACCGGACACCGTTCGATATGCTGAACGTCGTCCCAGATCTTGAACAATCGGGACTCTATGGCTGTCCGAACAGAGGGGTCAAGGGCGAATGTCAGCTGCCGATTCCGGAGGATCGCAGGTCAAGTCCGCGGTGCGGACGGTGGAATTGCTGGAGTACTTCGCGGGCAGCCCCGGTATGCATTCCCTCGCCTCCGTCCAGGAAGCCGTCGGCTACCCGAAGTCCAGCCTCTACATGCTGCTGCGCACCCTCGTCGACCTCGGCTGGGTGGAGACCGACGCGACCGGCACCCGTTACGGCATCGGCGTCCGCGCGCTGCTGGTCGGCACGTCGTACATCGACGGTGACGAGGTGGTGGCGGTGGCCCGGCCGACGCTGGACCGGCTCTCCGACGACACCACCGAGACCATCCACCTCGCCCGCCTCGACGGCACCAATGTGGTCTACCTCGCCACCCGGCAGTCGCAGCACTACCTGCGCCCGTTCACCCGGGTCGGCCGGCGGCTGCCCGCGCACTCCACCTCGCTGGGCAAGGCGCTGCTCGCCACGTACACCGACGACCAGGTGCGGGCGCTGCTGCCGCCGACGCTGGCGCAACTGACCGAGCACACGATCACCGACCGCGAGCGGCTGATCGAGGAGCTGCACGCGGTGCGCGAGCAGGGCTATGCGGTCGACCGCGAGGAGAACACCCTGGGCCTGCGCTGCTTCGGCGTGGCGATCCCCTACCGCACCCCGGCCCGGGACGCGATCAGCTGCTCGGTGCCGGTGGCCCGGCTGACCCCGGGCCATGAGCAGACGATCAAGGACGCCCTGTTCGACGCCCGCGACCGGCTGGCCCTGGCCACCCGGCGGCTGTGAGGCGCCGACGGCTCCGGCCGGGGCTGCGCCTGTGGGGCGGCCGCTGGATCCACCTGATTCTGGGCGGCGCGCTCCTGATGCCGTTCTATCTGGTGACCTCGCTGGTGGTCATGCCGCTGCTCTGGCACGACCCCGACCCGCTGCGCCAGGTGGGCGTGCAGTTCGCCGCGTTCGGCTGTGCGCTGCCGCTCGCCGCGGTGGCCGGGCTGCTCGTCCCGCCGCTGCGCCCACTGGAGGTGACCGCCGTACGGTCCCTGTGCGGGGTGCCCGGCGAGCGGCTGGCCGACGGACCGGCCCTGACGTGGGCAGCCCGCCGGCGCAGCGCACTGTGGTTCGTGGCGCACCTGCTCGCCGGCGGCACCGTCAGCGGGATGACCCTGGCCGCCCCGCCCGCCGCGGTGCTGCTGCTGGTGCTGCCGTTCTCGGCGCCCCTGCGGGACTCCGTACCGCCCTGGACGCGGGACCTGCCCGGCGTCCTCGGCCCGCTCGCCGGACTGGGGTTGCTGGGCCTGGTCCTCGGCACCGCCTGGGCCGCCGGGGCCCTGCTGGCCCGCTGCGCCGCGCCGCTGCTGGGACCCACCCCCGCCGACCGGCTCGCCGCGGCCGAACGCCGCGCCGCCGACCTGGCGTCCCGCAACCGGCTGGCCCGCGAACTGCACGACGCGGTGGGGCACGCGCTGAGCGCGGTCACCCTCCAGGCGAGCGCTGCCCGCCGGGTCCTGGACGCGGACCCCGAGTTCGCCCGCCGGGCACTGGCCGCCATCGAGGACACCACGCGGGCCGCGGTCGCCGAACTGGACACCGTCCTGGGCCTGTTGCGCGAGGAGGACGGCACCGATCCGGCGCTGCCCGCGCCCACCCTGGACGCCCTGGAGGCGCTGCTGGACCGGACCCGGGCGGCGGGCGTACCGGTCGAGGCGACCGTGCGGGGCCGCCGCACCGGGCTGCCGCCGGTGGTCTCCCGGGAGGCGTACCGCATCGTGCAGGAGGGCCTCGGCAACGTCCTGCGGCACGCCGGGCCGGTCCCGGTCCGGCTCCAACTGAGCGCCGTAGGAGGGGAGTTGCTGATCCGGCTGGAGAACCCGCTGCCGGCGGCACCGGAGTCGGCCGCCGGGTCCGTGCCGTCGCCCCGGGTGGGCGGCGGCCGCGGCCTGCGGGGCATCGCGGAGCGCGCCCGGCTGCTCGGCGGGGAGGCGACCGCCGGGCCGCAGGACGGAACATGGCGGCTGACCGTCCGGCTGCCGCTGGCGGAGAACACGCCGGACACGACGCACGGCACGACGCACGACACGACGGGCGACACGGCGGACCACACGGGGAACGGGACACCGGACCGGCGACGGGCCGGGCAGGAGGGGGAGGCACCATGACGCGGGAAGCAGCCACGGAGGCGTCGGCGGAACGGGACGAGCCGCCGGGCGCCCCGCCGCCGCTGCGCCTCGTCCTCGCCGACGACGAGCGGATGGTGCGCACCGCGCTGCGCGCGATCCTGGGCGCCGAGCCCGACATGGAGGTCGTCGGCGAGGCCTCGACCGGCGCCGAGGCGGTGCCGCTGATCCGGTCGCTGCGGCCGGACGTGGTGCTGATGGACGTGCGGATGCCGGAGATCGACGGGATCCGGGCGACCGAGCAGGTGCTCGCCGGGATGCCCGATCCCCCGCGGATCATCGTCGTGACGACCTTCGAGAACGACGCCTACGTCTACGACGCGCTGCGGGCCGGCGCCAGTGGCTTCCTGCTCAAGCGGTCCGGTGCCGACGAACTGGTGCAGGCGGTACGGCTGGTGGCGCGCAGCGACTCGCTGCTGTTCCCGGCCGCGGTACGCGGGCTGGCCGCCCGGTACGCCGGGCAGCGGGCCGCGGAGGACACCGCGCGGATGCTCAGGGCCCGGCTGTCCGAGCGGGAGCGGGCGGTGCTGCGGCTGATGACCGCGGGCCTGACCAACGCCGAGATCGCCGGCCGGCTGGGCGTGGGCCCCGCCACGGTGAAGACCCATGTGGCGGGCGTGCTGGCCAAACTCGGCGTCCGCGACCGCACCCAGGCCGTCATCGCGGCGTACGAGTGCGGGTTCGTCCGCCCTACGGCCCCTCCCCCGCCCCGTCCCTGAGCTCGGCCAGCGCCTCCCGTACGGCGGCCAGGTCGTCCTCGCCGGCCAGGCCCGCGTGGTACAGGCGGAGTTCGTCGGCGCCCAGGCGGGCCGCGTGGGCGGCGTCGGCGGCGAGGGTGCGCGGGCTGCCGCCCATGCCGGAGACGATGGTGAGGTTGGCGGCGACCGTCGCGGCGGCGGGCCGCGGGCCGGCGAACGGGCCGAGCACCGCGGCGCGGGCCGCCGCGCCCCCGGTGCAGGGCAGGACCACCCCGTCCGCGTCGGCCAGTGCCTCCCCCGGGTCCACCCCGGGGTCCGCGCCGCAGCGGTGGGCGGCGGGATCGGCGTGCAGCAGCACCCGGAAGCCGTCCGGCGCGGCCGCCCGTACGGCGCCCACCACCGCGCGCCGCAGCGTCCGGGCGGCGCGGTCCCGCCAGGTGCGCAGCACACCGGCCGGCTCCGCGCCGAGCAGCGCCTCGACGGCGGCCCACTCCCCCTCCCGGTCCGTCGGCGCGGGGTCCGGCGAGGCCGCGCCCGCCGACCAGAGCGGCTCCAGGGCGCGCACCACCGCGGCCCGCAACTCCTCGGGCGGCACGCCCAGTTCGCGGTATCCCCCGGCGCACACCGGACAGAAGCAGACCGACATCAGGTACCGGGCGGCGCCGGACAGCCGCACTCCGGCGATCTTGTCGTGGGCGTGCAGATGGGCCAGCCCGTACCAGCCGCAGGACTCCAGTTCCGTGCCGCGGGCGCCCGGGCGGACCGCTGCCTCGGCGGCGAGGTCGACGAGGTAGCCGCGTATCTCGGGCCGGGCGATGCACGGCGCCCAGGGGTAGGCGTCCCCATAGGCGTTGCGGACCACGACGGACGGATGCTCGGTGCCCAGACGGGAGTTGTGCGCCAGCACGACCCAGGTGTGCACCTCCAGGCCCGCGTCGGCCAGCGCCCGGGCCGCCGCGCCGAAGGGGTCGGGGCCGGGCACCCAGTCCTGGGTGTACGGGCGCAGTTCCCGGCCGGCCCAGCGGGCGGGGTCCGGCGGGTAGAGGACGGCGGAGTGCCGGGCGGTGACGATGCGGTGGCGCGGGTGGCGGGGGGTGAGGGCGCGGGTGGAGTGGTAGGCGGCGGCCAGGGCGACCTGGTCGATGCCGAGGCCGGCGAGGCGGGCGGGGGCGTCCGGGTCGCCGACGACGTCCCAGGGGTAGAGGAAGGCGGCGGCCCGCATCAGGCGCCGGCCCCGGGTGCCGCCGCGGCCAGCGCCAGCCCGTGGTCGATCAGTCCGGCCAGCTGCTTCAGGTGTGCGGGGGCCGGTTCGCCGAGCGGGGGCCGGACCGCGCCGACGTCCGGGCCGCGCATCCGTACACCGGCCTTGACCAGCGAGACGGCGTAGCCGCGGCCCTGGTTGCGGAGTTCGACCAGCGGCCGGTAGAAGCCGTCCAGCAGCCGCCGCACGGTGTCGTGGTCGCCGGTGGTGAGCGCCCGGTGGAAGGCGAGGGCGATCTCGGGGGCGAAGGCGAAGACGGCGGAGGAGTAGCGGCGGACGCCCAGGCCCAGGTAGGCGGGGCCGGTGAGTTCGGCCGTGGGCAGGCCGTTGAAGTAGAGGAAGTCCTCGTCGGGGGCCTCGGTGCGGACCGCGCTGATGATGCGCTGGAGCAGTTCGAGGTCGCCGAGCCCGTCCTTGAGGCCGATGATGCCGGGGGTGCGGGCCAGGGCGGCGACGGTGGACGGGGCGAAGACGGCGTTGTCGCGCTGGTAGACGACGACCGGCAGCGGGGTGGCCGCGGCCAGTGCGGTGTAGTGCCGCAGCAGGCCGTCCTGTCCGGGGACGACGAGGTAGGGCGGCATGGCGAGCAGTCCGTCGGCGCCGGCCCGGTGGGCGAGGTGCGCGAAGTGCACGGCGAGCGCGGTGCCGTAGCCGGTGCCGGCGATCACCGGGATGCGGCCGGCGGCCTCCTCGACCGTGGCCGCGACGCAGGCGGCGAACTCCTCGGGGGTGAGCGCATGGAACTCGCCGGTGCCACAGCAGGCGAAGACCGCGGCCGCGCCCGCGTCGATGCCGCTCCGTACGTGGGCGCGGAAGGCCGTCAGGTCCAGGGCGCCGTCGGGGCCGAACGCGGTCACGGGAAAGAACAGCAGTCCGTCGAGACGGTCGGCGAGCCGGGTCCCGGCTGCCGCGGGGGGAGGGGGTGCGGTCACTGGGCTCTCCCTGACATCCGCGTAGGCTTCTTATGTGCACGTTTCTGATCGACGTCCATATTCCTGAACGGCAGCACGCTAGAGCAGCCGCCCCACACCGGTCAAGGGTGCCCAACTTCCCTGAAAACAGCGGGACGACAAGCCGATTTACCCGATCCGTCACATGTCTTGACCGGCCCTGGTGCCCTCCCTAGCGTGTGCCGTCCACGGACATGAATACGGGTCCCGTCCGTGCCGCACGGCAGCCGGCCCGCCCACGTCACCGCCCGAGGAGCCCACCGCCCATGACCGCACCCCGCACCGTCCTGCTCACCGGCGCCGCCGGCGGGCTCGGCACCCTGATGCGCGAGCTGCTGCCGCCCTACGGGTACCGGCTGCGCCTGTTCGACCAGCGCCCCATCGAGAACGCGGCGGGCGAACCGGACGTCATCACCGCCGAGTTGGCCGACAAGGAGGCGCTGCGCGAGGCGGTGCGCGGGGTCGACGCGATCGTCCACTTCGCCGGGATCTCGCTGGAGGCCCCGTTCGAGAAGATCCTGCGCGCCAACATCGAGGGCACCTACCACCTCTACGAGGCGGCGCGCGAGGCGGGCGTCCGCCGGATCGTCTTCGCCTCCTCCAACCACGCGGTCGGCTTCACCCCGCGCCCGGCGGACGGCTCCGGCGCGATCCCGGTGGACACCCCGCGCCGCCCGGACACCTACTACGGCCTGTCCAAGGGGTTCGGCGAGGACCTCGCCTCGCTCTACTGGGACCTGCACGGCATCGAGACGGTGTCGGTCCGGATCGGCTCCTGCTACCCGCGACCCACCACGGTGCGGATGCTGTCGATCTGGCTCAGCCCGGCCGACGCGGCCCGTCTGCTGCATGCCGCGCTCACCGCGCCGGACGTCGGCCACACCGTCGTCTACGGCTCCTCCGCCAACACCCGCCTGTGGTGGGACCTGTCGTCCGCGCGGGCCCTCGGGTACGAGCCGCAGGACGACTCCGAACCGTACGCCGCGGAACTCCTCGCCGCCCAGGGCGAACTGGACCCCGAGAACCCCGAACACGCCCACCTCGGCGGTGCCTTCTGTACCGATCCGCCCCGGTGGCCGTACTGAGCGGCGGCCCGCCACCGGGCGGTGCGGGCGTGGCCGGGACCACGGCACGGAACCCGCGCCGCCCGCCCGGCGTCCTCGTCTGTGCACCGGCACACCGCTGTGCACGCACACACGCGCAGGAACGAGGAACGCATCATGGGCATCGTCAGCTGGCTCGTACTGGGACTGATCGCGGGCATCATCGCCAAGGTCCTGCTGCCGGGGCGCGACCCGGGCGGGATCGTCGGCACGACCCTGATCGGCATCGTGGGGTCCTTCATCGGCGGCTGGCTGTCCACCAAGTTCCTGCACCGCCCGATACCGAAGGACTTCGGCGAGCCGTCCATGTGGATCGCCTCGGTCGCCGGTGCGCTGGTCCTGCTGATCGCCTACCGGCTGCTGTTCGGCAACTCCCGCGATCGGCGGTGACGATGGGGCGGCGCACGATGCGGCGTACGACGGTACGGCGGGCGGGCGGCCGTCCGGCCGCGGGTAATGGAACCGCAAAGGCGAACCGATCGTTGGTCCCGGCATGACCGCTATGACTCCTGGCTCGAACCTCCCGCTCACCGCCGTACGGGTCGCGGTGGACGTCACCGCCCCCGTGCGGCTGGACGTGTCGGGGCTGCTGCTCGGCGCCGACGGCAAGGTGCGCTCCGACGACGACTTCGTGTTCTACAACCAGCCCAGCGGCCCGGGCGTGACGTACTCCGCGGCGGCCGGCGGCGACACCATCACGGTGGACACCGCCGCGGTGCCCGAGGCCGTCGAGAAGATCGTGGTCACCGCGAGCCTGGACGCCCCCGGCGCGACCTTCGCGGGCACCGAGCCGACCGGGACGGTCCGCAACGCCGACGACGGCAGCCTGATCGCCACCTTCACGCCGCCGCGGCTGGGCGCCGAGACCGCGCTGGTGGTCGTCGAGATCTACCGCCGGGCCGGGTCCTGGAAGGTCCGCGCGGTCGGCCAGGGCTACGCCGACGGCCTGGCGGGCATCGCCACCGACTTCGGCGTGCACGTCGAGGAACCCACCGCCCCGGCCGCCGCACCCACCGCCCCGGCAGCCCCGCCCGCGCCGCCCGCCCCGCCGGCCCCGGCCGCTCCCCCGGCCCCGGCCGGCCAGTGGGACCCGCCCGCCGGCGCCCCGGCCCCGGTGTCCCCGCCGCCGGCCGCCGCCGCGCCCGCCCCGGCTCCCGGATCCGGGAAGGTCAACCTCGACAAGGGCCGGGTCAGCCTGCAGAAGAACCAGACCGTCTCGCTGGTCAAGGGCGGCCGCCCGCTGCTCGGCTCGGTCCGGATGGGCCTCGGCTGGGAGCCCGCCTTCCGCGGCCGGAACATCGACCTGGACGCCTCCGTCATCGCCTACGGCCCGGACCGCAAGAAGATCGACAACTGCTTCTTCGGCAAGCTGATGATCCTCGGCGGCGCGATCCAGCACTCCGGCGACAACCTCACCGGCGAGGGCGCCGGCGACGACGAGGCGATCACCGTCCACCTCGGCGGGGTGCCCCCGGAGGTCAGCGGCCTGGTCTTCGTCGTGAACTCCTTCTCCGGCCAGAAGTTCTCCGACGTCGCCAAGGCCTACTGCCGCCTGGTGGACGCACAGACCGACGAGGAACTGGTCCGCTTCGACCTCACCCACGGCGAACCGCGCACCGGCGTGATGATGGCGAAGCTGATCCGGCAGTTCTCCGGAGAGTGGGAGATGACCGCCATCGGCGAGTTCGTCGACGCCCGCACGGTCCGCGGAATGGTCAAACCGGGCGGTCAGGCGCTGTGAGCCCGGCGACCCGGGCCAGCCGCTCGTACGACTCGGTCAGCGCCGCGCGGTCGTAGGTGCTGGTGGTCACCAGCACCTCGTCCGCGCCGCTGCGCTCGATCAGGGTGCCGAGGGCGTCGGCCACCTGCTCCTCCGTGCCGTGGACGGGCCCGCGCAGGGCGTCCTCGTAGAAGCCGCGCTCACGGTCGGACATCCCGGCCGTGGCCGCCGGACCGTCCTCGGCGGGCCGCAGCGGCGGAAAGACGCCGTGGGTACGGGAGTACGCCAGCGAACGGGCCTCCGGCAGCAGCAGCCGGCGCGCCGCCGCCTCGGTGCCGGCCACCGCCACCGTCCCGGAGACGACCACGTACGGGCGCTCCCACAGCGGCGACGGCCGGAAGCCCTGGCGGTAGCCGTCGATGGCCTCCAGCATCCGCTGCCGGCCGCGGAGGTCGCCGATGACCAGCGCCAGCCCGGCCGCCGCGGCGATCCGTGCGCCGGCCCCGGTCGCCAGGACGAACGCCGGGAGCCGCAGCCCCTCCGCGGGCCGCGCGTGGACCTGCGGATGGGTGGTCTGCTCACCGGTGAAGTAGCCGAGCAGCTCGGTCAGTTGAGCGCCGAAGTCCTCGGCGGCGTCCTTCTCCGTGCCCAGGGCGCGGCGGATCCCGCCGGTGAAGCCGACCGACCGGCCGAGCCCCATGTCGATCCGGCCGGGGAAGAGCGCCTCCAGCACCCCGAACTGCTCGGCGACGACCAGCGGCCGGTGGTTGGGCAGCATCACCCCGCCGGTGCCGACCCGGATCCGGGAGGTCGCACCGGCCACCGCGGCGGCGAGCACGGTCGGCGCGGAGCCGGCGACGCCGGGCACGCCGTGGTGCTCGGAGACCCAGAAGCGGTGGTAGCCGAGCCCCTCGACGCGGCGCGCCAGCGCCACCGTGTCCCGCAGGGCGGCCGCCTCCGGGTGCCCTTCCCTGGTGCGGGAGCGGTCCAGGACCGAAAATTGTGTCGTCCGTGTCGTCCGTGTCGTCGAGTTCCCCACCTCTGCTTCAACGTCCCGCCGCCCCCAGGATTCCCCGTCCCCGCCCGCCGGCCGCGGAAGGAGCCTCTCCGATGGCGCAGCAGCAGCCGCAGACCGGCCCGGCCGGAGCCACCGGTCACCCGGACGGCCCAGCGTCCGCACCGGATCTCCCGCCCCGGGTCGCGACGGTCTACGGCGCGTACGACCTGGCCACCGTGCCCGCCTTCGCCGGCGGGTTCATCAACTTCGGCTACTGGGCGGGGCTGGGGGACCTGACCGGCCGGCCGCTGACCGAGGCCGACCGGGTGCGCAGCGAGCAGGACCTCTACCGCCTGGTGCTCGGCACGTTCGACGGGGTGCGCGGCCACAGCGCCCTGGAGGCCGGCTGCGGGCGCGGGCTGGGCTGTGCGCTGGCGCTGCGGGAGTTCGGACTGGACCCGGTCATCGGTCTGGACGCGCACCCGGACCAGATCGCCCGGGCCCGGGCGGCGCACGTCCAGCTGCTCGCCGGGGGCGCGGGCGGTTCCGGGCGGCTCACGTTCGTGCTGGGCTCCGCCCAGCGGATGCCGCTGCCCAGGGAGACCTTCGACTGCCTGTACTCCGTCGAGGCCGTGCAGCACTTCCGTGCCCCGGCCGCCTTCGCCCGTGAGGCGGCGCGGGTGCTGCGGCCCGGCGGCCGGCTGGCGCTGACCACGTTCTTCGCCCGCACCCCCGCGGCCGCCCGGGAGCTGCCCGGGCTGCTGCCGCCGTACGCCGACGGGCTGGACGTGCCGCACGTGATCGACGAGTTCGCCGGGACGCTGGCCGCGGCCGGGCTGCGGGACGTCATGGTCCGGCCGATCGGCGAGGCGGTGTGGGAGCCGTACGACCGGTACATGGCCCAGCAGCCCGAGCTCGCCGACGACGAGTGGCCGCGCCGCTATCTGACGGCGTATCAGGCCGGGCTGCTGGACTACTACCTGCTCACGGCGGTGCGCTAGCGCCGGCGGGGCTGCCGCTTCCAGGGGCCGGTGATGGCCAGCATGATGCCAGGCTCCTGGATGTTGGCGAAGAGGGTGCGGCCGTCCGGGGAGAAGACCGGGCCGGTGAACTCGCTGTACTCGGGCGCCTCGGCGGTGCCGAGGTTGAGCTCGTTGCGGGCCAGGGGGTAGGTGCGGCCGTCCTCGGTGGCGCCGAAGAGGTGCTGGACGCCCTCGCCGTCCTCGGCGATGATCAGGCCGCCGTAGGGCGAGACGGTGATGTTGTCCGGGCCGTCGAACGCGCCGTCCTTGCCGGGGTCGGGGTTGACGCCGAGCAGCACCTTCAGGGTCAGGGTGCGCCGCCGCGGGTCGTAGAACCAGACCTGCCCGTCGTGCTGGACCGGGCTCTCCTCGCGGGCGTAGGAGGACACCACGTAGGCGCCGCCGTCCGCCCACCACAGGCCCTCCAGCTTGCGGGCGCGGGTGACCTCGCCGTCCTTGAACTGCTTGCGGACGGAGGTGGTCCGGGCGTCGCGGTCGGGGACGTCGACCCAGTCGACGCCGTAGACGGTGCCGGGCCGGGTGGCGCGGGAGAGGTCGTCGACGAACCGGCCGCCGGAGTCGAAGCACTTGAACGCCTGCAGCACACCGGCGTCGTCGGCGAGGGTGCGGAGCTTGCCGCGGCCGTGGTGGAAGCCCTGCGGCGGGGTCCAGCGGTAGAAGAGGCCGTTGGGGCCGGCGGCGTCCTCGGTGAGGTAGAGGCGGCCGCGCCGGGGGTCGACGACGACGGCCTCGTGGGCGTAACGGCCCAGCGCCTTGACCGGCTTGGGGTCGCGGCCGGCCTTGCCGTCGTGCGGGTCGACCTCGAAGACGTAGCCGTGGTCCTTGGTCATGCCGTGCTGGCCGGCCTTGTCCTCGGTCTCCTCGCAGGTGAGCCAGGTGCCCCAAGGGGTGGTGCCGCCCGCGCAGTTGGTGGACGTACCGGCTATGCCGACCCACTCGCCGATCGGCGTGCCGTCCTTGGCGACCTCGACGACGGTGCAGCCGCCGGCCGCGGCCGGGTCGTAGACCAGCCCCTCGGCCAGCGGGACCGGGTGCGGCCAGCCGGCGCGCGGCCCCTTCAGCTCGTGGTTGTTGACGAGGAGGGTGGTGCCGCGGTGACCGGCGAAGGTGCCGGTGCCGTCGTGGTTGGAGGGGGTGGACTCACCGCTGTCCAGCTTGGTGACACCGGAGTGGGTGACGATCTTGTACGAGAACCCGGCGGGCAGGGCGAGGATGCCGTCCGGGTCCGGAAGGAGCGGGCCGTAGCCGGCCGGGTGGCCCTGGCCGTCCGCCGCTCCGTCCTGGTCGGCGTCCGCCGCTTCGGCGGCGAGCGCGCCGGGCGCGGTGGCCAGTACGCCGGCGCTGCCGGCCAGCGCGACCCCCGCGCCGGCGAGGGCGGAACGCTTGGCGAAGTCTCTCCGGGTGAGCGGCATTGTCATCTCCTGGATGGCCGGTTCTACTCCCCTGTGCCTGCGTCGCACACGTTCTCGTGCGCCGTCGAACTCCAGTTGAACGCGGTGCGACATCCAGGAAGCAGTTGGGGCCGGCCCGGGCGGTGTTCCCGCCCCCGGACCGGCCCCTTGCGGCGGATACTCAGTGCTACTGCTGGGAACGCGCCTTGAACGCGGCCTTGCGGGCCTCCTTGGCGGCCTTCTTGTCCGGGTGCAGCCGGCCCATGGCGTCCAGGACGTCGGCGGTGGCCGGGTGGTCCACCCGCCAGGCGGCGTCGAAGAAGCCGCTGTGCTGCTCGGTCAGGCCCTGGACGAGGTCGCGCAGCTCCGCCTCGGCGCCCTCGTCCGCGCTGGCCAGCTGGGCGGCGATGGTGTCGATCGTCAGCCAGAAGACCATGTCCTGGGACGGCTCGGGGATGCCGGGCAGCCCGCGCTCGGCCAGCCAGACCCGGGCCAGACCGCCCAGCTGCCGGTCGTCGAGCACCTCGCGCAGCGCGGCCTCGGCCTCCGGGGCGACCAGCGAGAGGGTCTGCTGGGCGGCGAGCCGGCGGCGCGGGGCGTCCGCGTCGTCGCCGCGGGCGGCGCCGAGCAGCTCGCGGGCGGCGTCCAGCGGGCCGCGGGCGGCGAGCCACTGCTCGGACTCGGCCTGGGCGTGCGCCTCGGGGTAGTCGGGCAGCGCGTCGAGGAGGACGTCGGCGCCCTTGCCGGTGAGGTCGCCGACCGCCGGGGCGTCGGCGCCCGCGTCCAGCAGCCGGGTGCGGACCGCGTAGACGCCGAGCGGGGTGAGGCGGACCAGGCCGTAGCGGGAGACGTCCTCGTCGGTGAGCGGTTCGGCGGCCCGGACCGTCTCGCCCTCCTCGTCCAGTTCCTCGATGAGCGCCTCGTCGACCGGCCGGTAGGCGACCAGGCCGATCGGCTCCAGGACCCGGAACTGGTCGTCCAGGCGCATCATCGCCTCGGAGACCTCTTCGAGGATGTCGTCGGTGGGCTCGTCCATGTCGTCCGGGACGATCATGGAGGCGGCCAGCGCGGGCAGCGGGACGTTCCGGTCGGGGCCCTCGGCCAGGGCGGTGAGGAGGTAGAGGTTGCCGAGGATGCCGTCGAGCAGCTCGGCCTCCTCCTCCGGGTTCCAGTCGAGGGCGTCCAGGTCCAGCTCGCCGCCCTCGGCGAGCTGGTCGGCGATGTCGGCGAGATCGGGGGCGGCCGCGTCGGCGAGAACGGTCTCCATGCCGGACAGCCAGATGTCGAGGATGTCCTGCGGGCTGCCGGAGGTGAGCAGCGCGAGCTCCTCGCCGGGGGTGGCGGTGCCGACCGCGGCGTCGGCCGGGCCGGCCCCGTCCCCGGCGGTCGCGTCGGCGTCCGGGATCTCCTCGATCTCGACCAGGCCGGTGTCCACCGCGAGCTGCCACGCCTCGGCGGTGTAGGCGGGGCCGTCCTCGTCGGCGGTCAGGCCGAGGTGTTCGGTGGCGGCGGCCAGCGCGTCGTCGAGGATCTCCCCGCCGGCGCCGACCGGGACGCCCCGCTCGGCCCAGCGGGCGAGCCGGGCGGCCCGGGCCATCAGGGGGGCGCTGAGCGCGTCCCGGGCCAGTTCCGCTTCGGAGCGCAGCCGCACCGGCGGCAGGGTGGGGCGGTCTGCGGACATCGGGTGCTCAGCTCCTCGAAAACGGACTACGGCTGGGGGACCTCCCAGCGGTGGCTGGGGGAGGCGCCGCCCCAGCGTAGACGGAATTCTCCGTATCTCGGGCGGTTCACCCCCGCGCCGCCCGCCGGTCACCCGCGAAACCTTGACAACTCCCTTGCCCGCACAAGAGATTGACGCGCGTAGCGTGACGCCGGTCCCGGCTCCGCACACACCGACCACCCCCCTCTCCCCTCGGAGGCATGCATGCCGTCCCGTCGTCCGCTCCGCAGACCAGCCGCCCTCGGCGCGGTGGCCGCGGCCGCCCTCGCCGGCGGACTGCTGACCGCCACCCAGTCCGCCTCGGCGGCCGGCACCCGGATCCACGACATCCAGGGCAGCACCCGAATATCCCCGCTGGCCGGCAAGCAGGTCAGCGACGTCCCCGGTACGGTCACCGCCGTCCGGGCGTTCGGCTCCTCGCGCGGCTTCTGGGTGCAGGACCCGCACCCGGACGACGACCCGGCCACCAGCGAGGCGGTCTTCGTCTTCACCGGCAAGGAGACCCCGAAGGTCTCGGTCGGGGACGCGATCACGTTCTCCGGCACGGTCAGCGAGTACTACCCGGGCGGCAAGGACGCCGGCCTGCAGTCCGTCACCGAGATCACCAAGGCGACCTGGAAGACCACTTCCTCCGGCAACCCGCTGCCGGCCGCCCATAAGCTCAACACCGCCTCGGTGCCGGATCGTTACGCCCCCGACGCGGGCGGCAAGAGCATCGAATCGCTGAAGCTGCGCCCCGGCAGTTACGCGCTGGACCGCTACGAGTCGCTGGAGGGCATGCGGGTCGCGGTCGGCGGCGCCCGGGTCGTCGGCCCGACGAACAAGTACCACGAGCTGTGGGTGACCGCCGAGCCGGGCCACAACCGCACACCGCGCGGCGGCACCCTCTACCGCTCGTACGCGGACCCCAACGGCGGCCGGGTGAAGGTCGGCTCGCTGATCCCCTTCTCCGAGCGGCCGTTCCCGGTGGCCGACGTCGGCCAGACGCTGGCGGGCACCACCGCCGGACCGCTGGACTACGACAACTTCGGCGGCTACACCCTCCAGGCCACCGAGCTGGGCAAGCTCACCGGACACGGCCCGGCGCCGGAGACCACCCGCAAGCAGAAGTCCGGCGAGCTGGCGGTGGCCACGTACAACGTCGAGAACCTCGCACCGGACAACCCGCAGGCGAAGTTCGACCGGCTGGCCAAGGCCCTGGTGCACAACCTGGCGGCTCCGGACGTCGTCGCCCTGGAGGAGGTGCAGGACGACAGCGGCGCCAAGGACGACGGCACGGTCACCGCCGGCAGCACGCTCAAGAAGCTCACCGACGCGATCAAGGCGGCCGGCGGCCCGGCGTACGCATGGCGGCAGATCGACCCGGTCAACGACCAGGACGGCGGCCAGCCGGGCGGCAACATCCGGGTGGCGTTCCTGTACGACCCGGCCCGGGTCTCGTTCACGGACGTCAAGGGCGGCGACGCCACGACCCCGGTCAAGGTCGTCGGTGACCACGGCCGGGCCGCGCTGTCCGCCTCCCCGGGCCGGATCGCCCCGGCCGACCCGGCGTGGAAGACCAGCCGCAAGCCGCTGGCCGGGCAGTTCTCGCTCAAGAGCCGCCCGGGCAGCCGGATCTTCGTGATCGCCAACCACTTCAACTCCAAGGGCGGCGACCAGGGCCTGGACAGCCGTTTCCAGCCACCGGTCCGCTCCTCGGAGACCCAGCGCACCGCCCAGGCGAAGCTGGTGAACGCGTTCGTCAAGGACCTGCTGGCCAAGGACCCGAAGGCGGACGTGGTGGTCGCCGGTGACCTCAACGACTACCAGTTCTCACCGGCCCTGAAGAACCTCACCGCCGGTGGCGTCCTCACGGACCTGGTGAACGGACTGCCGGCCGCGGAGCGCTACGGCTACGTCTACAGCGGCAACTCGCAGGTGCTCGACCACATGCTCACCAGCCGACAACTGACCAGGCCGGACTACGACATCGTGCACCTCAACGCCGAGTACGCCGACCAGGCCAGCGACCACGATCCGCAGGTGCTGCGGATCACGCCGTGAGGCCCGGGCTCCCGCCCTCCCGTCACCCCGCGTGACCCGTCCGTCACTCCACTGGCCCACGTCCGGGAGCAAACCGCGGCCGGGAGTGCGGTACTGGCAACGTAAGCAACATTCGGCGAGACATAGGGAGTCATCATGCCGAAGGCGCAGAACCGTAAGTCGGGCAACAAGGACCGTGCCGCTGAGCGGCGCGCCGACCAGCGGAAGCCGAAGTCGTCGGAGGAGTCCGCTTCCGAGCGGACCCAGGACCTGAAGCGTTCGCGGAATGGCCTGACTGACGCGTGATGGGCCTCAGCAGCCCGGCGGCCGTCGCACCGAGAGGTGCGGCGGCCGCCCCGCGTTTGCGGGTGCGGAGCCACCGGCCGGCGCGGCGCTGTGAGCCGTCAAGCCATCAACTACGTGCTTTCGCTTAAGAGTTGTCACCCGCCCAACTAAGTGGACGTGAAACATGATGGACCTTCACACTCCCGGCATGGAGCACCCCACCACACCCTTCGGCCGTACCGCGGTCGCCATGATCACCCCGTTCACCGCCGACGGGGAGCTGGACCCGGACGGCGCCCAGCGGCTCGCCACCCGGCTCGTCGACGAGGGCGGCTGTGACGCGCTGGTCCTCAGCGGCACCACCGGCGAGTCCCCCACCACCTCGGACGCCGAGAAGGAGACCCTGCTGCGGGCCGTCGCCGAGGCGGTCGGCGACCGGGCGTGGATCACCGCCGGGGTCGGCACCAGCGACACCCGGCACACCGTCGAACTGGCCCGCGGTGCCGAACGGGCGGGCGCACACGGCCTGTTGGTGGTCACGCCGTACTACTCACGGCCCCCGCAGGAGGCCGTCGCGCACCATCTGCGCACGGTCGCGGACGCCACCGGGCTGCCGGTGATGCTCTACGACATCCCCGGCCGCACCGGCACCGCGCTGACCGCGGACACCCTGCTGCGGCTGGCCGGCCACCCGCGGATCGCGGCGGTCAAGGACTGCGGTTACGACCTGCTGAAGACGGCGAAGGTACGGGCCGCGACGGACCTCGCGTACTACGCGGGCTGCGACGAGCAGATCCTGCCGCTGCGCGCGCTGGGCGCCGCCGGCTGCGTCAGCACCGCCGGCAATGTGGCACCGCGGGCGGTGCGGGCGGTCCTCGACGCCTACGACGCGGGCGACACCGCCGGCGCGGCCCGCCGCCAGCTCGCGCTCATCCCGCTCATCGAGGCGGTGACCGGGTCCGGGACGCCCGGCACGGTCGCCGTGAAGGCGCTGCTGACGCACCTCGGGCTGCCGGCCGGGCCGGTCCGCGGCCCGCTGCTGGACGCGGACCCCGCGCTCACCAGCCGGCTGGCGGACGCCCTGCGGACGGCCCTGGACCGGACCGCGGACGCGGAGGCTGCGGGGCGTGCGGTGCCGGCGGGGGTGCCGGGCTAGCCGGGACCGGTCCGGCGCCGGCCGGGGCGGCGGCACCGCCCCGGCCCGCGGCCTCGTCCATGCCTTCGCCGCCGCCCCCGTGGCCGCCCTCGTCCCCGTTCCCGGCCGGTACCAGGTCCCGCACCAGCAGCGTGGCGCCGGCCACCGCGCCCGGCATGAGGGCGACCGCGAGGAACGGGATCAGGAAGAGCAGCACGAGCGGGGTGCCGAAGCCGACCGCCAGCGCCTTCCGGCCGCGCAGCAGCCGCAGCCGGGCGCGCACCGGAACGTCCCGGCGCTGCATCGCCACCGCGGTCAGCTCGACGGTGAGGAAGAACCCGGAGACGCAGAAGCCGATCGCGGGCACCACGGTCTGGCCCAGGAACGGCACGAAGCCGAGGACGAACAGCAGGATGCCGAAGCCGGCCGCGCGCAGCAGTACGTGGACGCTGTCGCGCAGCGCGAGCGCGAGCTCCCGCCACAGCGGCCGGTCCGGGCCGGGCGGGCAGTACCCCTCGCTCTCCTCGACCTTCGCCGAGAGCGACTCGTAGAACGGGTCGCCGATCAGCAGGGTGACCGCCGTGAAGGTCAGCACCGACAGGGTCAGCCCGCCGGCCAGCAGCAGCGCCACGAACACCCCGCGCAGCAGCCCCTGCCAGGGCGAGCCCCAGTCGTCGGCGAACGGCGTCGCCCAGGCGGCGAGATCACCGGACCAGATGGCCAGCGCGATGAGCACCCCGACGTAGAGCACCAGCGCGATCAGCGCCGGGATCAGCCCGAACCCCCACCACCGGCCGTGCCGGGCAACCCAGCGCTGGCCCTCCCCCAGATACCGCATCCCCGCTACAAGATCACGCATGGCCCCCAGCCTAGAGGGTGCCCGGCGACGGTGTGGACGGGGCGGTCACCATGCGAGGGCGGCCCGGCGGAACGCTTTCCGCCGGGCCGCCCCGCACTTCACCGAGGGTGCGCCACCGCCCCGTTGTGCGGGGACGTTCAGTTGTGGCTGTGCAGGATCTCGTTCAGGCCGCCCCAGGTCGCCTTGTTGGGGCGGGCCTCGACGGCGCCGGTGGTGGAGTTGCGGCGGAAGAGGATGTTGTCCGCGCCGGACAGCTCCAGGGCCTTGACGATCTGGCCGTCGGGCAGCGTGACCCGGGTGCCCGCGGTGACGTACAGACCGGCCTCGACGACGCACTCGTCGCCCAGGGCGATGCCGATGCCGGACTCGGCGCCGAGCAGGCAGCGTTCGCCGATCGAGATGATCTGCTTGCCGCCGCCCGAGAGGGTGCCCATCGTGGAGGCGCCGCCGCCGATGTCGGAGCCGTCACCGATGACCACGCCGGCGCTGATCCGGCCCTCGATCATGGAGGTGCCCAGCGTCCCGGCGTTGAAGTTGACGAAGCCCTCGTGCATGACGGTGGTGCCGGCGGCGAGGTGGGCGCCCAGCCGGACCCGGTCGGCGTCGGCGATCCGCACCCCGGCGGGCGCGACGTAGTCGGTCATCCGCGGGAACTTGTCGACGCTGGTGACCGCGAGGTGCAGCCCCTCGGCGCGGGCGTTGAGCCGCGCCGTCTCCAGCCGGTCGACCGGCACCGGGCCCAGCGAGGTCCAGGCGACGTTCGACAGCACGCCGAAGAGGCCTTCGAGGTTCTGCCCGTGCGGCTTGACCAGGCGGTGGCTGAGCAGGTGCAGCCGCAGGTAGGCATCGTGCGCGTCCAGCGGCTTGTCGTCGAGCGAGGCGATGACCGTGCGGACGGCCACGACCTCGACCTCGCGGACCGGGTCGGGGCCGATCGCCTTGAGGACGGCCGGGCCCAGCAGTTCGGTGGCGCGCTCGTCGTCCAGGCGCTCGGTGCCGGCCGGGCCGGGGCCCTCGGCGGTCACGGTCACCAGCTCGGGGGCCGGGAACCAGGTGTCGAGAACGGTGCCGTCGGAGGTGACGGTGGCGAGCCCGGCGGCGACGGCGCCGGTCGTGCGGGAAGCGGAGGTAGCAGCATCGGTCATGCGGGAAACCTAACCGGAGGGCGCCCGCCGAGGCGAACCGGTCTCAGTGCTCGGGCCGGCCCGTACGGTCGCACCACCGGCCTTGTACGGCCGTACGAAGCCGCCGCGGCCGTGGTGCCGTGGTCCGTCAGTGCGCCCCGTCCAGGTTCAGCACCACGACCCCGGCGATCACCAGGAATATCCCGAAGATCTTCAGCGCGCTGGTGCTCTCCCCCAGGAAGACCATGCCGATGGCCGCGATCACCGCCGTCCCGACACCGGCCCAGATGGCGTACGCGGCGCCCATGCTCATCGACTTCAGGGTCTGCGCGAGCAGCGCGAAGGCGATCAGGTAGCCCACCGCGGTCCCCAGCGACGGCCACAGCCTGCTGAAGCCGTCGCTGTACTTCATCGAGGTGGTCGCGAGGATCTCGGAGAGGATCGCGGCGGCGAGCGTCAGATGGGCCATGCGGACGACCGTACCGAGCGCGGGGGTGCCGGTCGGCGGTCGGTCGTCCGGTCAGTCGCCCTTCGGCGCCCATCGGGCCAGGGCGGCGCTGAGCGCCTCCGTGCGGGGACGGTGGCGGGTGTTGTGGAAGGCGCGGATCCGCCAGTCACCGTCCGGCTCGCGGACCAGGACGTAGGTCTGGACGGAGAGCGCGCGGCGGCCGGGCCGGGTGCGGCGGCCCTTGAGGACGGCGCCGCGGGCGTGGACCAGTGCCACGTCCGGGGTGAGGAACGCCAGGCCGGTGATCTCGGCCCAGAGCCGGGAGCCCTTCAGGACGCCGGCGAACAGGCCCCGGTGTCCCTCGACGACCCCCTCACGGCCGGTGAGCCGGCCGCCGTAGAAGGTGATGTAGTCGGCGTCCTCGGTGAACGAGCTTCCGTAGGCGTCGGCGTCGCCCCAGGCGAGGCGGTGCGCGGCGAAGCGCTCGCGTACGGCGGCCGCCGCGTCCTGGGTGGTTGCGGTCGGTGCTGCGGTCATGACTCCCCCTGTGAAGAAGAACGGCTGCAGTTATTTGCATGCACGCATGCAATATATGCAGGCATGCAAGAATGTGGCAAGGGGGCTGCCCACAACGGTCCGCCCCGCACACGAGTCACGGTTTCCGCCCGGAAGGTGAGCGAGATGTCCGACCAGCAGCGCGACGCCCTGCTGCAGCAGCACGCCGACAGCTACCGCGCCTATGTCACGGCCACCGTGCTGCACGGCCAGGCCGCCGCGGAGGTCCTCGGCCAGCACCCCACCGACCTCTACGCGCTGCACACCCTGGAGCTCGCCGGGCCGCTCACCACCGGCGCCCTCGCCGAGCGCATCGGCCTCTCCCAGAGCGCCACCACCCGGCTCGTCGACCGGCTGGTACGGGCCGGCCGGGCCCGCCGGGCGGCCGACCCCGAGGACCGGCGGCGGGTGGTCGTCGAGCCGCTGCCGCTGCCGCACGAGGAGGACGAGGCCGCCTTCGGGCCGGCCCGCCGGCGGATGGCCGAGGTCTTCGGCACCTTCACCGAGGACGAACTGCGCGTCCTCTTCCGCTACTTCGCCGCCGCGGCGCCGGCCCTGCGGGCCGCCACCACGGAGACCAAGGGCCTGCCAGGGGCCTGACCCCACGGGCCGCAAACACGTCACGGCCGTGCCCGCCAGTGGTGCGGCGCGGGGGCCCCCAGGGCGAGCTGACCGCACGCCGAGTGCCCCGCCACGACGGATCGCCGCGGGACTCCCAGCCGCAG